>JADIMT010000112.1 GCA_017694595.1 Candidatus Ornithospirochaeta stercoripullorum
TCCAAATTCTCTGAAATACAGGGACTAAACTGCGATTGAACGCTTTAAATGAGGTTTTTCAGCAACGCTGTGCAGATAGGAATTTTTAATATAAATAGCTGTAAAAAGTTTTGTTTTGAAGTATAATTAAAAGGAAATACAAATTCCGAATAGGAGAATTTAAATGAAAAAGAAGCTTGTTATTGTTTCTTCTTTTGTCGTAATGCTTGCACTGCTTTGTGCATGCCAGCCAAACAATGGGGTTTTACCTCCTCCTCCAGTAGTAGATGAAACACCTGATGGAACACCTGTCTCACCATCTAATTCTGATGATTTCAACGCAATTTTCAGCTATGGCGCATCTGGTACATATTATCTTGCAACGAACATGGAAAACCTTACTGCTCAGCTTGATGTCAAAGCTAAAGACGGAGGGCTTCTTAGACTTGACGGTAATGGAAAGACTATTTCCAGAAATGTTGGTACAACTGGTAATAAGGGGGACAAAGCAATTGTCCAGATCCTTAATAACAATGGAACTATTGCAGTTAGAAATATAAATATCTCTGGTATTTCAACCAATGATATTAATAAATGGAATGATGGTGAGTTTGGCATAAAAGTCTACAATTCTAAGAACGTCTCTCTCTCGGACCTCTCTGTGACAAATGCAAATGCTGGTATACTTATCGGCAGTGACTCTAATGCAACTCTTTTAGGTACAATAGATGTCAGTGGCAACAAGTATGGTGGCATCAATGTAGATGATTCTACACTTACAATTGCATATGACGCAGAGATTATCTGCAATGACAATACAGTTCCAGCAATTTGGAAAGACTCCGCGGCCGATGGTACTGTAAACTATGAACCGGGTACTCTCGTGGAATATACAATTTCAGGATCATCAATTGATGGAAAAAATGGGCAGGTTTGGTACCTGACACCGGAGCAGGATGCTGATTTTAACTGGGAAGCCGCAGCAGGTCTTCAGGGAGCTCCTACTACTGATGCTAATTGAATCCTGATTTAAAGCTGGTACAGGGCTCCGGTCGTAACAGATTGGAGCCCTTTTTCAGTTCATTTGATTACTCTGATGACAAATCCTTTCAGATATTCGCTTTCAGGGAAGGAGATGCGTACTGGATGATCTTCGCCAGCGCTGAGAGTGCGAAGTATCTGGATTTCAGCATTGGCATCGGATGCAGCCCAGCCAAGCATTAAGCGGAAATCATCCCTGGACATTGCTCCAGAGCAGGAGAATGTTGCGATGATGCCTCCATTCTTTATCTTCATCATCGCTACTCTGTTGAGATCTTTATATGCTTTCATTGCGTTCTCAAGAGAGCTCTTTGTCTTGGCGAGCTTTGGCGGATCGAGGATCATCATCTCATATTTTCCGTCCTGGCTGTCTCTCAGCCACTGGAAAGCATCGGATGGATATATGTTCACTTTCTCTCTGCTGTTTTCCGGAAGGACTTCTTTATCTTCGTTCAGATGAACCTGGTAGAGCAGATGCCTTAGTGCGCTTTCCGATGAATCTACTGCATCGACACTCAGTGCACCTCCACGGAGAGCATGGAGCGTAAAGCCGCCAGTGTAGGAGAAGAGATCGAGCACTGTCCTGCCTTTTGCATAGCCTTCGATGATTGCCCTGTTATCTCTCTGGTCGCAGTAGAAGCCCGATTTCTGGCCTTTGCCAGGAGCAGCTTCATACCAGATGCCATTTTCTATGAAACGTACATTGTCTCTGCTTTCGTCTTCTTTTGTCTCTTCTCCCTTCCTGAAGTGCCTGATTCTCTCGCTCATTCCTTCCAGACCCGCGAACTGCTTGTCCGTTACAGCTTCTATCACTGATGGATGAAGCAATCTGTCAAGTTCAGAGGCGATGACAGGAAGGAAATGCTCTGCGAATCTTGATGAGACTATTACCCTGATTTCTTTCCCATAGACATCTGCTGCGACGCCTGGAAGATAGTCCGCATCTCCGTGGATCAGGCGGAAAGCTGTTGTGTCTGGAAGAGAGAAGAAAGCCCTGCGTCTCTCTACAGCTTCCCTGACAAGCTTCTTCACAAGCTCATCGGATGGATTGTCCTTCTTCTTCCATGAAATCAAGCGGAGAATGATATGGCTTTTCTCATCGTACCAGCCATAGGCGATGAAGAGGCCTGTCGATGAATATGTCTCAGCCCAGCCAGCTTCCGTGTATTTCGGTTCTATCCTGTCGATTGCTCCTGAGAATACCCATGGATGATGGCGGCGTATTGTTCTATCTTTTCCTTCTTTTATGATTACTTTGTACATAATTGCATCGTACTGTCTCGGCAGAGTGTGTGCAAGAGAGACACAATTTATTAAGATAGTGGCATGAAAGCTGTATTCTTCGATCTCGATGGAACACTTCTTGATACGCTTCCAGATATAAGGAACGCGATGAATTATGCGCTTAAAGCGTATGATGGTGAGAGCGCTGGTGTCGATGAAGTGCGAAGATATGTGGGAAGGGGATTAAGACGGGCCCTGTCACAAGCTGCGGCGGAGAAGAATCCGAAAGGCCTCGATGAGGATGAATTTGAGCTGATGTTCGCGCTGATGGTTTCTTATTACGAGAAGCATCCAGTTGTTGAGACAGTTGCTTATGAAGGAATTCCAGAGCTTCTCTCAGCATTGAAGGCGAAGGGCATCAAGCTTGGCGTCGTCTCCAACAAAGCTGACAGGCTTGTGCAGATAATCATAGATAAGCTCTTGCCTGATTACTTTTCTTTCGTCTCTGGCGAACGTGCCGGTATACCGCTCAAACCTAATCCTCAGCTATTGCTGGAAGGTCTTAAGGAAGTCGGTGTAACACGGGACGAATGCATCTATGTCGGAGACAGTGAGGTAGATGCTCAGACAGGGGAAAAAGCTGGCGTTGAGACGCTAATCGTCTCATATGGTTTCCGCAGTGAGGCGGAACTTATGGCATCTGGGGTGGAAATCTCTGCAAATAGCGTTGAAGAGCTATCTGAAAAACTGTCCAGTTTGCTTTGATGTGCTACAATTATCCAAAAGTGGAAAAGGAGGATCCTGAATGGAATTCACAGAAAAGATGAAAGCTGATGTACTTGCAGCAGCCAGGAATTATATTGCTTCAGAGACAGAGCCTGTCTTCAGCCGTGAAGTGGAGAATGCTGTAGAGCTCGGAGATTGGGAAGGCCTTTACGATCGTTTTTATACGTCTCTTGCTTTTGGAACAGCTGGCATGCGTGGCATGATAGGCGGCGGAACAAACAGAATCAATACATTCATGGTGAGGAAAGTCACACAGGGTCTCGCTGATTACCTCTTGCAATCTGTCACATCTCCTTCGGTTGTCATCGCTTATGACTCAAGATTGTTCTCTCCTGAGTTTGCGCTTTCCGCAGCCAAGGTCCTGGCGGCTAATGGTGTAAAGACATATCTTTACGATACTCTTCATCCAGTCCCGATGCTTTCATTTGCTGTAAGGCATATGAAGACAACAGCTGGCATTGTTGTGACAGCTTCTCACAATCCTTCAAAGTACAATGGTTATAAAGTCTATTGGTCGGATGGAGGACAGGTTACTCCTCCTCATGACATTGAGATAGCAAAACGCGCTAATGCTGTGACGAAGGATGATATAAAAGACAGCGATGAAAGCTCGCTGAGAGCCAGTGGAATGCTCTCTTCCGTTCCTGCGGAGGTTGATGAGGCTTATTATAGCATGGTGACAGCTTCGCTCAGACGTCCTGATCTGATCAGAGCCTCGCAGATAAAAGTCGCTTATACACCTCTCCATGGTTCTGGCAATGTGCCTGTGCGTCATATGCTCTCTGCTCTGGGCATCGAGTGCCATGTAGTCAAAGAGCAGGAGATGCCGGATGGTAATTTCCCTACTGTAAAGCTTCCAAATCCAGAGAGTGCAGAAGCTATGCAGCGCGTCATCGCTCTGGGGAAGGAGATTAAAGCAGATATCGTTCTAGGTACCGATCCTGATTCAGACAGATTGGGTATCGCTATCCCCGTCGATGCAGATAAGACCGATTATCTTCTTCTGACTGGCAACCAGATTGCGACGCTGCTTGTTGATTATCTTCTCACTACAGCCAATGAGCAGAAGAGGGAAGGCATTCCATTTGTGGCAAAGAGCCTTGTCACGACAGACCTCGTCAGAAAGATCACAGAAAAGAATGGTGGTGAATGCAAGGATGTTCTGACTGGTTTCAAGTATATAGCTGAAGAGATCGAGAAGATTGAACGTGGCGATAACCCTGGCAAGTACTTTCTCTTTGGCTGTGAAGAGAGCTATGGCTTCCTGACAGTGACGGAAGTCCATGACAAAGATGCTGTCTCTTCAGCTATCGCGGCTGTTGAGATGATGTGCTATTACGCTTCTCGTGGAATCACGCTGCAGCAGAGGCTGGATGCCATCTATGCAAGCTATGGCTATTCTACTGAAGTAGTGTTCTCAAATGAGTATGAAGGAGCGGAAGGCAAAGAGAAGATGAAGTCAATCATGGCTTCGATGAGAGCTTTGAAGAAAGGCGATACGCTTGTTTCCCGCACTATTGAGTCTGTTGAGGACCTGATGGGTGAGAACACGGGATTCCCGAAAGCTGACGTGATCATCATCAGATTCACATCTGGCGAGAAGCTTGTAGTGCGTCCTTCAGGAACAGAACCGAAGATCAAGTACTATCTCTTCCTGACTGAAGGCCCTGATGGAAGAAAGGCTCTGGAAAGCAAGGTCGGAGAAATCAAAGCGGAGTTCATGGCAGCTCTCTGATGAATGCTTATTATATGAGGAACAGGGGAGGAAATATGGTGCTTTCCTCCCTCCATGCAAGCAAAGCTGAGAATCTGGGAGAGGAAGCGGGGTTTACAGTCTTCGCTTCCTCTGCGCTCTCTCCAGAAGATGAGGATGATGTTTTTCGTTCTCTTCTCTCCGATGCCCGCATTGTGCTTATAAGATGGATAAGGGAAAAGAGGTATATACCGCGTCTGTTCGCTTCTGCTTTTCTCTTCATCCTCGCTTACTTCTTTCTCTCCGTTGTGATATCAGATCCAATCCCGATTATTGATGAGATTGTCTTATCCTTCCTTGCCGCTGCCCTGCTTTGGATTGCACTGACACGTCTGGATGAGAAATCTGCGCTGATGAAGGAGCGTTACAAAGCTGTCGCAGGAGCTATAATGAGTGCATCTTTCCTGGTCTCCGGCGATATGAAGATCATAGAAGCGTATTATGACTCGCTTTATTCACTTTCGCTTCTCGAGACTGCAGAGATGATCGTAAATGGCGATTGCTGTTTGCCGTCGTCTCTGACAGAGGGCTGGAAGGATGATTTCACTTTCTCTCTTCTCTTGCATCTGAAAGCATCTGACAGCGGTATAGAGAAGACGCTGAGAAGAATCGAGAATGAGAGGGACAAAGAACGTACTGCACGTTTTCTTGTCCATCAGGTGACTGTAGGTTCTCTGGATATCCTGGACCTCGCGCTTTATATCGCTCTTAAGAATTCATGATCTGACAATTTTCAGCAGTTATTCCGTATATCTTGATATGGAGTACTGTATCACTGCGGCCGCTGCTTATCTTATCCATTTCTATCCCGAGTTCTTTTCAAGAAGCTATATCGTCATCCCTCTTTTATCGCTTCAAGCATTGATTTTCACTTTCAGAAAGAAGGACAGCATGCTTATATTGCTGGTGGCTTTGCTGTTCCTGCAAATCACGGAAAGCTTGGCCGTATCTGTCTTTGACACGGCAATCGAGCATGAACGTGTCGCAATGATTCATGGTAGGGTGATACAGGATGGCCAGATGCGAAGTGGACGCAAGTCTGGATTCAGGATCCAGGCTTATTACAGCGCTGACGGCAAGGCGGATCTCTATTCAGCTGTTGGCAACGTCTTTGTGATTTCCCCTTCTTCTGATTTCTATTATGGCGATGAAGTAAGCGTATGGGGCAGTTTCAGCGGACCTGTGTTCTACAGCTATTCATCCCGTCTGGATTCAAGGCCATTTTTATCAGAAATACGTGTAAAGCTGATCTCTGAAGTGAAAGGCATGTTCACTCTCTTTGGGGAAGCTGGAGAACTTGCCTCGCTCTTGATTCTTGGAACAGGAAGCGATGGTGATTATATCCTTACCGATGATGCCAGAACATCAGGGCTTTCGCATGTATTGGCACTTTCCGGGATGCATCTCTCAATTATTGCTTTTCTATTCGCAAAGCCTCTTGAACGGTGCATTGGAAAGAAATGGGGCAAAGCCGTGCTGACAGCCATTCTGTTCCTCTTCTGCTTTCTCTCAGGCTGGAGACCTTCGCTGATGAGAGCCTTTATCTTCCGTTCATTGTTCCTGCTGAAAGTTGAGGCGCGGGAAGCGTTCATGCTTTCGATGGTTGTTCTTTATTTTCTCTTCCCATATTCCACTTCCGATATTGGAGGACTTCTCAGCTTCATATCGCTCTCAGGCATCTTGCTTCTTTCGGAGCGTATAGCAAAAGGACTGCGCTGTTTTATACCGCTGCCTTATGCTTTTCTTCTATCGGTAGGAGCATCTGCTGCCGCGCTTCTGTTCTCGGTGCCTTTCTCGCTCTCGCTCTTCGGTGGGTACCAGATGTGGGCCGTAGTCACATCCTACCCATTCAATCTGCTGATCTCTGTTTACATGGTCATGGCGCTCTTTGCTTTGCTGATTCCGCAGCTGGGATATCTTCTGGTCATTCTGCACTCGTTTTTAGAGCAGGCTTTTGCGATAACAGGACGCTCAGAGCTATCAACAGGGATGGGAGAGTACCTGATTTTAGCTCTCTCGATAGCGGCTCTCCTCATAATCTCTTATCGCGTTGATGCCAGATAGCGCCTCTTGTAAAATAATGCTATATGTGGAACCTCAATTACAGCAGTATCTCAGAGATAGAGAAAGTCCTCTCATCGCATTCACTTGCTATGACAAAGAAGTTCGGCCAGAATTTCTTGGTATCGCCGGATGCAAGGGAAAGGATAGTATCACTCATCGCTCCGGGAGAGGGGATGGATATCTGGGAAGTCGGTCCAGGCTTGGGTGCTATTACTCATCTTCTTCTCAAAAGAGGAGCACATGTGACTGCATTTGAAATCGATCATGGTTTTGCTTCGATACTCCGCGATGAAGCTTTCGCAGATGAGGATTTCACATTGATTGAAGGCGATGCGCTGGAGACTCTTTTCACTCTCCCTCCTGTCTTCTCTGTGATAGTGGGCAATCTTCCTTACAATGTCGGCTCACAGATTATAGCTAGAGTGATTGAAAGGGGATTGCTTCCCGAAAAGATGGTCTTCACGTTGCAGAAGGAAGTAGCCTCAAGAATGGCAGCTATGCCAGGAAGTGCTGATTACTCATCATTCTCAGTGCTTACACAGCTTGATTACGTTAACTCAACAGCTTTCATCCTCAAGCCAGGAGCTTTCCATCCACAGCCCAATGTCGATAGCGCTGTCGTTATGATGAAAAAGAGGGAAACACCATTGATAGAGGATAAGGATAGGTCATTCTTCCTTGCCATGGTGCGTGCGCTCTTCTCTCAGCGCAGGAAGACGATAAAGAACAACCTTCTCTCTTCGCCTCTCTTCTCATCGGAAGGGAAGGAGAGGATTGAGAAAGCTTTGCAGAATGCAGCTCTCACAGGCAGTGAGCGTGCAGAGACGCTGAGCTTTGAGACGCTTATCAATTTGATGAGAGCATTGCAACGCTTGTGAATCACTCCACGTTGGCTGATGCTCAAATGGGAGATTCCGCTATCTTTTCCCTTATTCCTTCCGGGAATATCTTGAAGCGGAACGCATTCCACATGACAGTGATTCGATGCTGAAGACGGCCTCATCCGCAAGGATCCTCAGGGCATTTGATGAATACCTGCATTTCGGTGGTTTCCCGGAGAACATAGGCAGGAGCAACAGGAGAGAATACGTCTCATCCGTCTATCGCAAGGTCCTTGAAGGGGATATCATAACCCGTCATGAGATACGCAATCCCGTATCTCTCCGCCTTATGGTAAAGAAGATTGCCGAGTCTGTGAAGGATACAATTTCGTACAATAGAATTGCGGCTGCAATGAAAGGCATAGGCGTGCGCATGAATCCTCAGACAGCAATCGATTATATGGCGTATATGGAGGAAGCGTATCTGACATTTCCTGTACGAAACTGGTTCTCTCCGTTCTCCGAAAGGGAATCGGTAAGGAAACATTACTTCACCGATACAGGGATCCTCTCGCTCTTTCTCGTGGATAGGGAACCAGTCCTCCTTGAGAATCTGGTTGCTTCCGAGTTGTATAGGCGGTATTCTGCCGATTTCGAGGAAAGTGTATCTTTCGTTAAGAGTGCGAAGACCGGGCTGGATATCGATTTCTATCTTCCAGCAGAGCAGATTCTCATACAGGTCTCTTACAGCCTTGATCAGAACTCGAGGGAACGTGAGGTTAATGCTCTGGTGAATGCGGATAGGCTGATACCGGATGTTCGCAGGTTCCTCATCCTCACGTACAGCGAAAGCGGAACGATAGATGTAGGGGATATCCGAATCGAGGTCATGCCTGTTTGGAGATGGCTTCTGGAAGGAAAGGAAAATCAAGCTTGATGACATTTCCTGTAGAGGATTGAGGCTTCCAGCTGAAAAAGAATCCGGCTACAGCGTCTCCTTCACTGTAACCGGATACCTATCACTCCAGCTCGAACGCTCCTGTATAGAGCTGATAGTACTGACCTTTCGCCGCAATCAGCTCATCGTGGTCTCCGCGTTCGATTATCCTGCCTTGCTCAAGTACCATGATGGCTTTTGCATTCCTGACAGTTGAAAGCCTGTGCGCGATGACGAATACCGTACGGCCTTCCATCAGCTTGTCCATGCCACGCTGGACAATAGCTTCTGTCCTCGTGTCGATGGAAGATGTCGCTTCATCCATGATCATGACTGGCGGATCTGCGACAGCTGCCCTCGCGATTGAGATAAGCTGGCACTGTCCCTGTGAGAGGTTGTTATTGTCTCCGCTGATTATCGTCTGATATCCATTGGGAAGTCTCTCTATGAATGAGTCTGCTCCAGCGAGCTTTGCTGCTGCAATGCACTCCTCATCGCTGGCATCGAGCTTGCCATAGCGGATATTGTCCATGATTGTGCCAGTGAACAGATTGACATCCTGCAAAATGATTCCCATTGATTTTCTCAGGTCCGGCTTCTTTATCTTGTTGATGTTTATGCCATCGTATCTGATTTTTCCATCTGCGATATCATAGAAGCGGTTTATGAGGTTTGTAATCGTTGTCTTTCCAGCTCCTGTTGCACCGACAAAGGCAATTTTCTGTCCCGGCTTTGCGTAGAGTGAGATATCATGAAGGACAGTCTTCTTGCCATCGTAGCTGAAATCTACATGGTCGAAGACGACATTGCCACGCACTTGTGTGTATGTTGTAGTTCCGTCGTGATGCGGATGCTTCCAGGCTTTTATGCTTCCTTCCGGATCCTCTACCAAGCTTCCGTTTTCCTCTCTTGCATTGACAAGAGTGACATAGCCATCATCTTCTTCCTCATCATTGTCCATGAGGCTGAAAATACGTCCAGCGCCAGCAAGGCCGAGAACGACGCAGTTCATCTGCTGCGATGTCTGCGTCACAGATGACGTGAACTGTCTGATAAGCCCGAGAAATGAGATGAGCGTACCGATTGTCATCGAGAACGTGCCTGTTCCGAAAAGCGCCATTGCACCTCCCGCGACAGCTACTGCCAGATACTGTATGTTTCCAAGTCCGGCAAGAAGCGGCATCATGATGATCGCACTGCCATTTGCTTGCAACGCGTTCTGATACAGATCTTCATTTATCTTTCCCAGCTCTTCTTTTGTCTCTTTCTCGTGGCAGAATACTTTTACGACTTTCTGGCCTCCGAAGATTTCTTCGATATAGCCATTGAGCTTTCCTATGCAGCCTTGCTGCTTCGAGAAAAAGCGCCTGCTGCGTTTGAGCAATGCTCTGGCTGTCAGAACCATGACAATCGTAAGGACTACGACAATCAGTGTAAGCCAGATGTTGAAGTGCAGCATGACGCAGAAGGAGAAGACGAGGGTAACCATCGATGAGATCATCTGCGGAAGGCTCTGCGCGATCATCTGTCTTAGCGTATCCGTATCGTTCGTGTAGACGCTCATGATATCGCCATGAGTATGCGTGTCGAAGAATCTGATAGGGAAGTTCTGCATCTTTGAGAAGAGATCATCCCTGATTTCCTTCAGTACCTTCTGTCCAATGATTGCGATATTCCGGTTGTACAACAATGTTCCAAGCGCGCCTAAAGCATATACAGCACCCATTACCGCGAGGATGACTGCAAGCGATGAGAAGAGGTTTTCTCCAGTTCTTACCATTTCCAGTATGTAATCATCAATGATCACTTGTATGAACATGCTGCCAACCATCGAGGCAATGACGCTGATCAGTATACATGCCACGACGAATGCGAAAGCGGCTTTGTGTCTTTTTGTGATATATTCAACCAGCCTGACTATCGGGCTTTTGCTAATCTTATTCATCCTTGCTGCCTCCTTTCTGCTGTGATTCATAGACTTCCTGGTAGATCTTGTTGTTCCTGAGCAGTTCGTCATGATTGCCGATTCCATCAATCCTGCCATTATCTAGGACGATTATCCTGTCAGCTTCCTGGACGGAGGAGATTCTCTGTGCAATGATGATCTTTGTTGTATCAGGCATGTATGATTTGAGGCCTTCCCTGATTAAAGCATCTGTCTTTGTATCTACAGCGCTTGTGGAATCATCCATGATGAGTATCTTGGGCTTTTTCAGAAGCGCTCTGGCAATGCACAGCCCCTGCTTCTGTCCACCAGATACATTGGTGCCACCTTGCTCTATGTAAGTATCATAGCCGTCAGGGAATGTGGATATGAACGAATCTGCCTGAGCCAGTTCAGAGACTTTCTTTATCTCTTCATCGCTTGCGCTCTCGTTTCCCCATCTGAGATTCTCTTTGATAGTCCCGGAAAAGAGCACATTCTTCTGAAGTACCATCGATACAGCATTTCTGAGTGCCTCGATATCATATTCTCTGACATCATGGCCACCGACATGGACGCTGCCGCTTGTTGCATCGTAAAGACGGGGAATAAGCTGGACAAGCGATGATTTTCCAGCTCCTGTTCCTCCGATTATTCCAATCGTCTCGCCAGACTTTATGTGCAGATCGATATGCGAAAGACACGGTTTCGAAGCATCAGGCTTGTAGCTGAATATGACATCATTGAAATCGATGCTGCCGTCTTTGATCTCTGTGACAGGATGTTCTGGATTCGTGATGGCTGGCTTTTCCTCAAGCACTGCATTGATTCTCTCGACAGATTCCTTGCTCATCATCACCATGACGTAGATCATGGAGAGCATCATCAGTGACATCAGAATCATTATTGAATACGTCAGAAGGTTCTGCAATTCTCCAGTTGTCATCATGATGCCTGAGACAACTGTGCCATTTCCCGAACCGACTATAGCAACAGCGGAGAACCATGTGATGACAATCAGGCAGAGATAGATTGCTATCTGCATCATGAACGGGTTGAAAGCGATTAGCTTTTCTGCTTTTGTGAAATCCCCTCTGATATCCTCTGAGACGCTTTCGAATTTTTCTGTCTCATGATCTTCCCTGACGAATGACTTCACAACCCTCATGCCATGCAAGTCTTCCCTGACTATTCCGTTAAGCCTGTCGTATGTCTTGAAGACGCGCTGGAAGATTGGATGAGTAAGCTTTGCAGTAAGCATAAGCCCTATGAACAGCACAGGGATTACTATCACATACAGCAATCCGATTTTCCAGTTTATATAGAATGCCATGGCAAGTGCGCAAATCAGCGAGACAGGGCTTTTTACAGCGATTCTGAGTATCATCATGAAAGCATTCTGGACATTGACGACATCAGTTGTCATACGTGTGACTAGGCTGTTTGTTGAGAACTTGTCTATGTTTGAGAAAGAGAAGTCCTGTATTCTGCTGAACATCTCATTCCTCAGATTCCTCGATAACCCTGAAGCTCCTTTGATTGATGTCCATCCACCCATGATTCCTGAAAGCAGTGTCAGCAGTGCTATGATGATCAAGCGTATGCCGAATCTGTAGATGTCACTCATCTCGGAAGGAGCAGAAAGCGCATCGATGAAATCACCGATTATCATGGTCATCAGCAGTTCAAAGATCGTTTCAAGCGCGACAAAGACCACTGATATCGCGCAGTCTTTCCTGAACTCTTTCAGATATCTTAATCTGTAACTTTTAATTTTTAGGTTGCTGAATGGGCAGGGAAATGGTCCAAGGATCGAAAGAAACAGCCGAAGCAATCTCATCAATCTTCTTTCTCTTGACCGCAGGTATCCATTTCCCGTTTATCTT
>JADIMT010000113.1 GCA_017694595.1 Candidatus Ornithospirochaeta stercoripullorum
CTGTTTCAAACTCTGTGAAGCAGACAGTGCATTTGTATTTTCCGCCATCGTTTGGATCTTTTTCATTGCAATCGACGATCTTCAAGAGTTCTTTAGCTTTGTCGCTTGGGAAAGATGGAGATGGAGGGGAGGCTATAAGCTCTTTCAGAAGCTCATGGCTGTTTTTGCTTTGAGGAAGCATGAAGCCACCTTCGCGCATGAGATCTTCAGTTATCAGGCGCTCTGATTTAGCAATTGCCTTCATGATTTTCTTCAGTCCTGGTTTGTCTGTGCTCTTTGCTTTTTCCAGCGCTGCTTTTTCGCATTCTGTCTTGCTTTTTGCAAGTGCGAGTATGGCGGCTTTGACGCTTTCTGCTTTTTCCTGCTGTACTGGATATTCATAAGGCACCATTGAGATAGCGCCAGAAGGGCAGGCTGAAGCGCACACGCCGCATCCGATGCATTTTGAGATATCTATGATGCTGTCTTCTGTATCTGTTGCGCCTGTTGGACAGACGTAGAGACAGAGGCAATCCTTTGTGCATAGTCTAAGGTTTCTTACAGCTCTTGTCTTCATACGGCTTCCTCCTTGATGCATTCGAATTTCCAGTCTGGCACTTTGCAGACAGGGCAGATGCGAGGAGGCTTCTCGCCAATGTAGATGAAGCCACAGACAGTGCATACCCAGACATCATTGTTCTTCAGATAGTCTTCGCCTTCTTTCATATAGCCATCTGTGATGGCTTTTATCATCCGTGTGACTTTCTCACCCCAGACAGTCACTCTCAAGGCCCCTCTGTCTTTGTTTGCAGATGCGATGCTTCTGAGTTTTGGATACAGCACAGACAACTCTTCAACAGATGCTTTGTTTATATCCTTATCTTTCGCTGGGACTGCTTTTGTGAAGTACTCAGCTATTTCACTGTAAAGCTGCTGAGGCTCTGACAGATACTGCTTCTCAGCACCTCTTGCAAGATTTGAGAAAATCGCAGCAAGGATGCCAGGAGAAAGCTTCTCGCTATCTTCATCGATTGTTTCCGCAACAGCTTCTTCGCTTGTGCTTTCCTTTGTGCTTTCCGATTCAAAGAGATTCTTTGGAGCTCCGCACATAGGACATTTCCAGTCATCTGGAAGCGAAGAGAATTGTACTCCTTCCACTTCTTCATCATAGACATAGCCACAGACTGAGCATGTGTATTTCATAAAACCCCCTTTCGGTATTTTAAATAGTCTACCATGGCATTTCCGAGTGTCTAGAAAAAGAAGCTTTGTATAAGTCATCAAGTGTCAGCTGAGTATAGCTATTGTTCTTTTCCTCAAAGCCCGATGCAGATATTATTCCCCATCTTGTCAATGAGATTGGTATCGTGGATAGCTGCCTTCTCTCTTTCTCCGTCTCTTTGTATGAAAGCGGAGCTGAAACGAATTTTGCATCGTATATTTCGTAGCCTTCCGCAGTTTGCAAAGCGACATCGAATTCTCCTTTTCTCTTGTTTATTTCATCATCATACCAGTATGTGCCGATGTTCATGATGTCATAACGTATTCCATTCTTTACAAGCAGTGCAAAATATGATCTGCAAGCTTCCTCAAAGCGTCTTGCTATGAAGTCTTTTATGCTTTTCTTTATGAAGTTTTCAAAGAACATGTTAGGATTGGTCATCATGAGCTCTGGGTTTGGATAGATGTAAGTGAAATAGAATCGGATTACAGGATCTGTAATCTCGTAGAAAATCTTTGCTTTGTCTTTTTTGTTTATAGGCTGGACTTTTCCGACTATTCCAAGCTCTATGAGCATTTTCAGTTCTCTGTTCAGAACACCGGAAGCATTCTTTCCAATTGTATTCTCCAGTTCAGAATACTTTTTCTTGCTATTGCTGATGAGTGCTAGAATTGTAATCCCATGTGGCACTCTAGAAGCTTCCATATTTATTACAGACTCAACATATGCTCTGACGCTTCCAGATAGCGGTATTATTGTTTCTTCGATATTCTCTCTGAGACTGAGATGTTCATCCAATAATGATAGCACATATGGAGAACCTCCGAATACAGAGTATATTTCCATCTGCTCGTAATGGCTTTTGTCAGGGAAGAAGTTGGAAGCATCATAATAATCAAGTGGCTCGAGCTTCATCACATAAGTAAATCTTCCGAACATTGGGTTTTCTTCTTCAAGAAGCTCTTCCATGACTTTTAATGATGATCCTGTTAGTATAAGGATAATGTTTTCTGATAGATTATCCACGATGCTTTTCATATAAGAGTCGATTTCACCTTTCTTCGCGTGTATTTTCAGTTCAGAGTATTCATCCATGACAACAATCATTCTTTTTCCAAGCTGATTGAGAAAAACAAAAGCATCAGTGAGTGAGAGGAAGGGGGGAAGGGAACTTAGAGATAACGCTTCTCCTATCGATTTGGAGAACTCTTCAATATTCTTCTCTGGAATTACCCGATGAAATTCATGGTATACTACTGTTGCATCATTTATGTCTTTTAATGTTTCTCTTATCAGAGCAGTTTTACCTATGCGTCTTCGCCCATAAAGAAGGATTACTGTTTTCTTGTGGCTTTTAAACTTATTGCGAAGTGCTTCAATTTCAATTTCTCTTCCAATGAACATATGCTCTCCAATTATTAGAATTATAGCTACTAGAAATTTTTCTAGTAGAATTGTAGCTTGTTTATTACTTGTCGTAAATGCAAAATCAAAAGAAGCAGATCTTTATAAATGTTGCCGCCAGAAAACCGGCAAGGCTTGTCCTGCCGGATGAAGGCGGCATCAATCATTTCACTTTGTAGATTGTAAATATCTGGCCACAATCTTTACAGATATATGCATTCAGCTTCCTTTTCCAGAATAGTGTTGGGCAAACATCATTCTCCTTAGACTTGAATATGAGCTTCGTACTAAATGGCATGCGACTGTTCCCCTGAGCATCTCCTTGCCGCATACTGGACATTTCATCATTCGGTACCTCCGATGTTGGACTTCTGGTTTTCAATATACTTCTTCACACTCTCTTCAGTAATGGCATCAACGCTTCCGTAATAGCAGCCGCGTGACCAGAGTCCCGATCCCCAGAACTTCCTCTCCTTCAGTTTTGGAAATGCTGTGAAGATGTGGACAGCGGAAATCGACTTCAGCGTTCTTGCAATTGTCGATGGCGCTTCATCGGGAGAGGCTTTCAGAAAAAGATGCACATGGTCAGGCATCACCTCTATGGCCTTGAGCGTCCAGCCATACTCGGCACATACCTGTGCGAGTATGGTCTTTGCCTCCACCTCGACTGTTGAAGCCAGGTGATTTTTGCCATGAGGAGGTACGGTCGAAATCTTGGACCTGAAATCTGCAGGAAGGAGATTGAGTCATGTATTCAGTTGAAGAGATAGAATTATTATTATTTCTCACATTGTCTCCTAGTATAAGGCAGGATATGATTTGTGTATGAGAAGGTCAGTCACTGTTTTCCCAAAACTATCCGATACGGAAGTCTCATCAATCGTTGAGACGAGGAAGCAGTATGCAAGGGCCTTCAACATGTCAGTGGACTGCCTTATCAGCAACAGCAGCACGTCCAAGAGGTTCCTTCATCAGGTGCAGTATGAGAGGATAAAGGAGGAGTGTCCGTCTCTTCCTACAGGACTTATACAGTGCGCCCGTGATGTCGCAGTGGAAGCAGTAAAGTCATGGAATGAGAAAAAGACCAGGCTGAAGCAGAAACATCCGAAGAAGGCCGAGAGGATGAGAAGGCTTTCGATGAAGGAGAAGTGCACTATGCGCTATGATGTGCGCACTGTGACACTGAGAGGAAGTCAGCTCACCTTCAGCACCTGTGATAAGAGGATAAGGACAATCATATCGATTCCTTGGTTCTTCACTGAGCGTTATCCAGAAACGGACGGATGGAAGCTGAAGGGTGCGAA
>JADIMT010000017.1 GCA_017694595.1 Candidatus Ornithospirochaeta stercoripullorum
CCCTGATCTCATAATCATAGAACACTTGCTACCTCGCCTTATATTCTAATACAGGAATCAGAGATATAAATACATGAAGGATAAATAAGGAATCACGAAGACGCAGAAGGCTGTCTCCCGAAAAGCTCTTCCAATGTAGATCGTGAAAGTCCGTAATAATCAATATATGCCAAAATAGCTATCCTCCCCTGATGCATTCCTATTGGAATTATAAAACGATATCTGGCAGGATGTGAATTACTTTGACGGGAACGGATATGCACTCACTGCGGATTATGAATGCGTTATGATAACCGGAAGCGCATATGTCATGGTGGATGCTTCCTATCCTTCCCCAGATATGGGAAAGATCGCTGAGATTACCTATAAGCTCGATGAGAAGAAGGCTGAGATGGAGGAGCTGTTCGGTCCCGTATTCGACTATGATGGCAACGAGCGGATCATCATTGCCTTCTCCCGGCTCGGGGAATCAACGCTCGGCTATGTCTGTCTGAGTTCCCTGCCAAACCCTGTCTCAAACATATATAAAATTCTCCATCCAACTAAGCTCTTCAGCTTCAGTATAGATGGAAAAATCAGAAAAACACCCCAAAACGTGCAACTAATTTTTATTAACCGTATTATTTCTAAACATTATTAGTTGCACAAAATTGGGTCAAATCGGGGTCAAATTAAATTTTAATTCCTTATATAATAAAGAATTAAATTAGATTAACACTACTCCCATTCTATTGTTGCAGGGGGCTTTGATGTGATGTCGTAAAGGACACGATTCACGCCTGGAACTTCGTTGCAGATGCGAGAAGATGCCTTTTGCATGACATCATATGGCATCCTATACCAATCAGCTGTCATAGCATCTTCCGAAGTTACTGCACGAAGTGTACAGACTTCCCTGTATGTTCTCTCATCACCCTGTACTCCTACACTCTTTACAGGAAGGAGATCTGCAAGCGCCTGCCAGATTTTGCCATATAATCCAGCTTTTCTTATCTCATCGATAAATATTGCATCGACATCACGGAGAGTATCCAGACGTTCTTTTGTGACTTCACCAATACATCTTACACCAAGACCTGGACCGGGGAATGGATGACGATAAACAAGCTCATCTGGAAGCCCCAGCTCTTTTCCCAGCGCTCTGACTTCATCCTTGAAAAGCTCTTTGAGAGGTTCAAGAAGCTGCCATTTAAGATCCTCTGGCAATCCTCCAACATTATGATGGGACTTGATTGTAGATGATGGACCACCGGACGGACTTCTTGACTCAATTACATCTGGATAGAGCGTTCCCTGTGCCAGGAATGAGATATCACCACACTTACGAGCTTCTCTGTAAAAAGTATCAACAAAGACTTTACCTATGATCTTCCTCTTTGCTTCAGGTTCTGTTACACCTTTTAACGCTGAAAGGAAATCATCAGAAGCATCTGCGTATTGCAGATTCATATTAAAGTGCTTTCCAAAGAGATCCAGCACAGATTCTGCTTCATTCTTTCTCAGCATGCCATTATTGACAAAAACACAAACAAGCTGGTCGCCAATCGCTTTATGGATAAGAACAGCAGCAACAGAGGAATCAACACCTCCGGAAAGCCCACAGAGAACACGTTTGTTTCCCACCTGCGCTCTAATGGCTTCCACAGCATCGAAGACAAAAGAGCCCATATTCCAGTCCGCACGTGCTTTGCAGATATCGAGAACAAAGGTTCGAATCATCTTCTCGCCTTCGGCAGAGTGGACAACTTCAGGATGGAACTGCACTCCATAAAACTTGCGTTCTGCATTCTCCACAACAGTAAAAGGGCAAGTCGGAGTTGTTGCTGTCACCCTAAAACCTTCAGGAATCCTGTCGACGGCATCTCCATGGCTCATCCATACCTGGCTTTTGTCTGAGATATCCTTCAAGAGCTCTGAGTCTCTTTCTATGATATCAATATTCTGCAACCCGTACTCTTTCTTTCCAGAAGAAGAGACATGACCGCCAAGCATTTCAGACATGACCTGAAGGCCATAGCAAATGCCAAGGATAGGAATGCCGAGTGAGAAAATAGCTTTATCAGGACGCGGAGAACCCTCTGCAGGAACCGAGCATGGCCCACCAGAGAAGATAATGCCAGATGGAGAGAGACGCTTCACTTCCTCTGCAGGAATCGTATAAGGAACTATCTGACTATATACTCCGCATTCCCTGACTCTGCGCGCTATAAGCTGGCTATACTGAGCACCGAAATCTAAAACAATAATCAAATCGTGGTCTTTAATGGCCATTGCTGCCTCCAAGGAAAATATATCAAAAGCAAGGGACCTCTTGCTACCATCTTATATCATCGAGATTACGGAAGCCTTTTTTGACTGCAGAATAAAGCACAAGCCCTATCACTGCACCCACTCCACTCTGCGCGATATTCCCAGGTACTTCCAGAAGTGCTTCCTGGAAAACAGTAAGGCCGAAAAGCGTCGTCAAAACAAGATAACCACCAGAAACTATGACAACAGCAATCAGAGCTGCAATGATCTTGAGCATTAACGATGTGCTGTCTTTCCTGATTACAAGTCCCATCAGCAAAGCCTCCACACCATGCACAATGAATGAGATTACAGCCCACTGCGGGAAACCTCCGATAAGATCAGCAAAAGCAGCGCCAAGACCTCCGGCTATGAATCCTGTAAAAGGTCCGAATGCATAAGCAACGAATGTGACAGCCGCATCGCAAAGTGATATATACCCGCCTACTGGCGATGGCAAACGGAGAATTCCAAATCCATACGTGAAGACGGCAACAATAGCTGTCATTATGACTATCAAGCTGATTCTGAGAGCTGTTCTATTTTCTGCCATAATTACCTCACAAAAAATAAACTGAGCGGAATGATAATACAAACAGCACACTGAATAAAATATCCTTTTGGCTTTTTCATGTGCACAGGCTGTACTTTTACTCTGCCAAAGCCCCTCTCCTCCAGAGCAGAAGCAGTATCGGGAACCATCTTCACAGCAGCGATAATCAACGCAGTAATTGATGGCAGTACAGGATAACCGCGTTTCCCTTCTTCCAGACGTAAAGACATAGAGTCCCTTATCTCTCCGAAAAGATAACCAAGGTATGGAATGAACCGCAGGATCATGGAAGCTGCCAAAGCAGCATTATAAGGAAAGTGGAAGAAACGAAATCCTTTTATGATATTCTCATTCCTCTCAGTAAGGAGAAGCAGCATCAGAATCCCTGACACACCTCCCAACCTCGAGATAATGCGTAGCACGTTCTCAAGCCCTTCTGAAGTTGCAAGTACCGTACCAAATGCAAAGAGAATCGGAGTGCCGTCTCTCTCTTGCAACGGAGTAAAAAGAAGCATGATAAGAAAAAGAGGGATGATACGTGAGTAGCATCGCCATGTCTCTCCTAGTCCGACCGCAAACAACATAAGCACTATCGGCAAGACAAAGACAATCGCAATTCCCGCATACGACGAGACGATGAAGCTCATCAGCGAAAAGAGCGCTGTGAAGATAAGCTTCGGCCTCACATCCAGCTTATGATAGAAAGAAGTGCCGTAAATATAACTACTTATATTCATGCATCTCACCTCCTTTTATCATCAGCTTTCGCCCGGGAAGCGATGAAGCTACTTCCTTGTCATGTGTGATGACAAGAAGTGCTGTACCTTTATCGAGGAAGGCTTTCGCAGCTTTTGTGAACTCTGAAGATGTCAAAGCGCTGTCCATCTCATCGAAAATGGCAAACGAGCGATCAAGAAGATAGAAAATAGCTGCCTGCAGCATCTTCGCCTTGCCATATGATAGCTCCTGCACATAAGCATCACGCTTCAACGCAAAAAGCCTAAGGGTATCTTCAATCGCATCCTGCGTTGCACCTGTGCTCTCAAGCTCATCGATAACAGTAGGCAAAAAGAGTTCTTCAAAAGGATTCTGCATCAGAAGAGCAACTTTTTTTCTGCGTTCTTTCTGAGAGAGAGGGATTCCATCGAGCATGATGCTTCCGCTCTTCTCTTTAAGCAATCCTGCAAGCACTCTGGAAAAAGAGCTTTTACCACTGCCATTATCGCCAAGCAACGTGACACACTCACCAGCTCTGAGCGAAAAGGATTCTACAGATAGCTCAAATGCCTTTAAATCCCCCGCACTCCTATGGCTTCGTTCTATCAAGAGATTTTCCACACTGAGAGTTGAATGACCTGTCTTTAAAGTCAGTGCTAGAAATGTGACAGGATGATGGACATATGGCATAGCTTTACCATTTCCAATTGTCAGGATGCGGCTGAAAACACCATCATATTCAGCAAGCATGTGGCTTCCGAGCACAATAACAGTGCGCCCAATCTTTTTGATAATCCGCGCAAGCTTCTCTCTCCAGAAGGGGGAAAGCTCATCGAACGCTTCATCAAGAATATAGATATCAGGATCGACGGCGAAGAGAATGGAGAGCATCAAGCGTCGCTTCTCTCCTCCTGACAGCTCTGATGTAGAGACTTTCCTATAATGCTCCATACCAAAGAGAGAAAGCGAGGTCTCTATTCGTTTTTCAATCTCCTCACGCCCCAATCCAAGGTTCCCCAAAGGAAATGCAATCTCTTCCTCAACCGAGGAGAACAAGAGCATTTCATCAGTGTTCTGGCTTACTCGTCCCACAAGCTTCATGCGTTCGGGGATATCGAAAGAGAGAAGATCAACGCCTGATACAGAAACCGCACCTTCAAGCTTCCCGCTTCTGTATTTTGGCACCGAACCTGTAACAATCCTTGCGAGTGTCGTCTTGCCGCTCTCAGGAGGCGCGATAAGCAGAATATGCTCTCCACACGCTACAGAAAGAGAAAACGATGAGAAAATCTCTTTCTCATCGTTATAGCTGAATGAGATGTCAGCGCTTATCATATGGGCCGGGAAGCAATGCATAAGCTTCCTTTATTTCCTCTTCGATTTTAGTGTGCAGAACCTTGAGCTCCTCTTCGCTCATCACAGATGTATCAACAGGTTCCATTATCTTCACATAGACTTGGACAATACGGAAGCTGTCTGCTGCTTCGAACGTGTTCCTTGTATTCTTCATGGCAACTGGAACAACCAAGGCGCCTGGCTTTGTAGCCATCTTAAAAGCACCAGCTTTCATTTCTGCGATCTCGCCGGTCTTGCTCCTTGTACCTTCAGGGAAGATGCCCATAGGATATCCCTGCTTAATCTGCTCAACTCCCTTCAGAATTGATTGCAGACTTGCCCTGAGCGAAGAGCGATCTATAGCCACACACTTCAGAATCTTCAGAAGACCATGCAAAAGAGGTATGCGGAAAAGCTCCTGTTTAGCGACCAGACCGCACCACATTCCAGAACCATAGAGCACAGGGATGTCAATCATGGATTGGTGATTTGCTATATAGCATACTTTCTTTCCCCATGCTGGGATATTCTCCTTTCCCTCAATATGCAGATGCATGCCAAGACAGATGAATATCCACCAGACGAGGATATCAAGAAGGAAGTGCACAGTCTTTTCGCTTGCTCTTCTAAGATGCATGAAATTCAGAAGATGTCCCAATGCCATGGCTATAATAGCAAGCACTACGAAAACGGGAGCGATGAATATAAGAGAAATCGTAACTCTGATTCTTTTCTTGATCACAATCAGTCCTTCAGCGAATAGAGACGGTAATAGAGCCCCTGTTTGTCCAGCAGCTCCTGATGAGTACCCTTCTCTTTCACCTTGCCTTTATCTATGACGAAGATTATATCTGAATCCTTCACTGTTGATAACCTATGCGCTATGACAATGGATGTTCTGCCTTTTGCCAGCTTGTCAAAGGCATCCTGGATAAGTTTCTCGCTCTCTGTATCAAGGGAACTAGTAGCTTCGTCAAAGATGAGAATCTTTGGATTCTTCAGGAAGATTCTTGCAATCGAAAGCCTCTGCTTCTGTCCTCCTGAAAGTCTTGTGCCACGTTCTCCAACCTCTGTATCAAGGCCATCCGGAAGAGATGCGACGAAATCTGCGAGATTAGCATTTCTCAGCGCTTCCCACATCTCCTCATCGCTTGCATCAGTTTTGCCATATCGCAGATTCTCCCTTATAGTTGCATCGAAAAGGAAGACATTCTGCTGTACAAATCCGATTGCCTCATGCAACGATTTCTGCATAACACTATCAATATCCACACCATCGATAGTGATGGAACCGCTCTCACGCTCATAGAAACGGCCAAGAAGCGAGACGATCGTGGATTTACCTGCTCCGGATTCGCCCACAAGAGCCGCCTTGCTACCTCCTGGAATATGCAAGCTGAGATGGTCAATGATTATCTGTCCTTCATCACTTTCATATGAGAAGGAAACATCTGAGAAATCTATAGTTCCCTCTTTCACGACAAGCGGTATAGCCCCTTCCTTATCTTCAATCTCTGGCTGGATGTCCATTATCTCCGTAAAGCGTTCAAAAGAAGCCATGCCCTGCGTAAACTGCTCTGTGAAATTGATAAGCCTGTCGATTGGAGGCAGTACAACGGAAACGTAAAGCAGGAATGTAACAAGGTCATATATTTCAGTGAAACCGAATGCTATCAGGATTATACCACCCGCGATTGTCATGAAGTAATAGAAATCACGCATGAAGCTGATTCCTGTCTGGTACTGTGCCATCGTCTTATACATCTTCTCACGAGAAGTCTTTAGCCGTTTGTTAGTCTCTTCGAATCTGCTTTCCTGCATCTTCTCCCTCGAGTAGCTTTTCACTTCCCGGATTCCCTGTATAGAGTTCTCAGCTTCCACATTGACTTCAGCGATTGTGCGTCTTATCGCCCTGTTCCGTTCCTTCAGACGATGATTGAAGACTATGCCATATACCAGCATGATAGGAAGCGGAATGATTGAAACCAAAGCCAGCGGCCATGAGAAAGTGAACATAAACGCATATGCACCCGTAATAGTCGCAATTGAGATAAGGAAATCTTCAGGGCAATGGTGAGCCACTTCCGCTATATTGAACAAATCATTCGTGATGCGGCTCATTATCGCGCCAGTCTTGTTCTTATCGAAATATGAGAATGAAAGACACTGCAAATGTGAGAAGAGCTCACTTCGCATTCTGTTTTCCATCCAGACACCGAGATAATGTCCCCACCGTATCCTGATGTAAGTAGCACCAGCTTGTATAAGATAAATGACGATGATAGCTACCAGAAACCAGACAATCTCCACAAAGAGCCGTTCGGGAAGCGATGATGAGAGAATGTGGCGCACTATTGCTGGAGACAGAAGAGACAGCAGCGAGGAAATCAGCGCTGCTGCCATATCGAGGGCAAAAAGCCCCTTGTAGTATCTGTAATAGGAGCAGAATCTCCTGAGCATATCACTCTCCGAAGAATTTCGCGCGGATGCGTGCGAAAAGACCTTTCTTCACGCTCTTGACC
>JADIMT010000018.1 GCA_017694595.1 Candidatus Ornithospirochaeta stercoripullorum
CTATTTAGAGACTGAGAATCTCCTGTCCTAACCGTTAGACGAAGGGACCATTTTACTCCTGGGATGGAGGGACTCGAACCCCCAAAGGCAGAACCAGAATCTGCAGTGTTACCGTTACACCACATCCCAATCTCCGAATCCTTCGACATACTAAAGGAAGTATGAAACTATGTCAATAAGGTTCGGTGAATTTTATGTAAAAAATTTTGCAACTAATTTTTCTTGAATGCTGTAACTCTTGCTGATGCAGAGAGATACGAGTCACTTGTAATTCCATCTTTCAGGTATTTGTAACCCAGCCCTGCAACCATGGCACCGTTGTCAGTACAAAGCTTGAGGGAAGGGAAAGTCACTGTGTATCCAGATTTCTCAAGATCTTTAAGCTCTTTCCTCAAAAGTGAATTAGCAGCAACTCCACCACCTGCGGAGACACGCTTCAATCCTGTATCTTTCAGTGCTAGTCGCACACGCTTCATCAATATTCCAACAGCTTGGCGCTGGAATGAGGCAGCGATATTTTCAGGACTGTCTTCAGCTCCCTCTTTCCTGAACTTCTCTCTTTGATTGATAACAGCTGTCTTCAAACCTGAGTAGCTCATATCATAGCGATGCTCATCTCCATCGAGAGATGGACCGGGAAAAAGGAATGCTGTCGGATCTCCGTTCTGTGAAAGCCTGTCTATTACTACTCCTCCAGGGAAGCCCAAATCATAGAATTTAGCGACTTTGTCGAAAGCCTCTCCGATTGCATCATCGATAGTAGTGCCAAGAACTTCGATTTTATCATAGTCATCGACACGGCAGATTACTGTATGCCCACCTGAGACAAGGACACCAAGATAGGGATATTCAAGTGGATTCTCTATCTGAGATGCATAAAGATGCGCTCTGATATGATCGATGCCGATGAATGGGATTCCAAGGGCTGTTGCATAGCACTTCGCAAAGCTCACACCGACAAGGAGCGATCCGAGAAGCCCGGGCCGTGATGTGACTGCAACTGCATCCAAGTCCGTTTTCTCTATGCCAGCCTGTCTGATCGCAGCTTCCACAACCTGCTGTATCCACTCAGTATGGAGTCTTGAAGCCAGTTCTGGCACGACTCCCTGATAGGGCTTATGGAGCTCTATCTGAGTCGCAATAACGTTTGAAAGTATCTCATGTCCATCACGGACAATAGCTGCGCTGCATTCATCACAGCTTGTTTCGATTCCAAGTACTATCATCAATAAACATCCATGTCGTTATATGAGGTATCGGAAACAAGACCGAAAATCTCTTCCAAATCAGTTTCCGTTGTTTCGAAAAGGTAGTTATAGACATTCTTTGTCCATGGCACACCTATCTGTATACCAATTTTGCGTGCTCTTTCAGTCAGCGTATTGAGAAAGAGGTTCTGTCCATCGAGCCCATCGAAGACTTCATCAAGCTTTATTTCTTCCATAGCGACCTCCAGTCTGGAAAAAGGTAATACCGCTCTGGCTAAGAGACAATATAGACCAAATGTATTTTTTTGGAAACTACAACGAATAAAAGAATCATTGACAGTAAGAGAATCAAAAGGTAAGATTGCGAAGGAATTTTTCCCATAGCTCATGATAATTCCATAAGAGGTGAGTTTTTAATGATAACAGCTTCCAACATTTCGCTGTCATACGGAACCCAGGTCCTTTTCAAGGAAGTCAACATAAAGTTCACGCCAGGCAATTGCTATGGCATCATCGGTGCAAATGGCGCTGGCAAGTCAACTTTCCTGAAGATTCTCTCAGGTGAGATCGAGCCTGATACAGGAGAGGTCATCATCACTCCCGGCGAGAGAATGACAGTCCTCCGCCAGGACCACTTCGCATTCAACGAGTATCGTGTTATCGATACGGTCATCATGGGGTATCAGAAGCTCTATGATGTGATGAAAGAGAGAGACGCTATCTATGAGAAAGCTGATTTCTCCGAAGAGGATGGACTCAGAGCTGCAGAACTTGAAAGCGAGTTCGCAGAGCTTGGTGGATGGGAAGCTGAAGCCAATGCCGGTCAGATGCTCGATGGACTTGGAATCACGCAGGAGCTGCATGAGAAGAAGATGTCTGAGATTGAAGACAATCTCAAAGTCCGCGTTTTGCTTGCCCAGGCTCTATTCGGGAATCCTGACATCCTCCTGCTTGACGAGCCTACTAACCATCTCGACCTTGAATCAATCCACTGGCTGGAAGATTATCTTGAGACATTCAACAATACAGTCATCGTTGTCTCTCATGACCGCCATTTCCTCAACACTGTCTGTACTCATATCTGTGATATCGACTATGGCCGTATCCAGCTCTATGTCGGTAACTATGATTTCTGGTATATGTCATCACAGCTTGCTGCTAAGCAGATGAAGGACGAGAAGAAGAGAAGGGAAGACAAGATCGCTGAGCTTAAAGAATTCATCCAGCGCTTCAGTTCAAATGTCGCTAAAGCAAAGCAGGCAACAAGCCGCAAGAAGCTTATCGACAAGCTCACTATCGATGATATCAAGCCATCTTCGAGAAGATTCCCGTATGTTGCGTTCAAGCCTAACAGGGAGATTGGCAAGAATGTACTTGAAATCAAGAATCTCTCAAAGACAATAGAAGGAGAGAAGGTTATCGATAACTTCTCCCTTACTGTGAACCCTGGCGATAAGATTGCATTCGTCGGACCAAATCATTATGAGAAGACAGTGCTTTTCCAGATCATCGCTGGTGAGATGGAGCCAGATGAAGGCACATACACATGGGGTGTCACTACATCTTTGTCATACTTTCCGAAAGACAATACAGGCATGTTCAAGGAGAATGAGTCCATCGCAGATTACCTGCAGCAGTTCTCAAAAGAAGATGATGACACATATGTGCGTTCCTTCCTTGGCAGAATGCTCTTCACAGGCGATGAAGCTCTCAAGCCTTGCAATGTCCTTTCAGGAGGAGAGCGAGTCCGTGTCGTGCTTGCGCGCATGATGCTTGAAGGTGCGAACTGCATGATCTTCGACGAGCCTACATCTCATCTCGACTTGGAAGCTATCCAGGCACTGAACAACGGCTTGATTGATTTCAAGGGTGTAGTGCTCTTCAACTCCCATGATCACCAGTTTGTCGATTCGATCGCAAACCGCATCATCGAGTTCACTCCTAAAGGAGTTATTGACCGCATGATGAAGTTCGATGATTATATCAATGACGCTTCAATCAAAGAGATAAGGGCAAAAGCCTATGAAGACGTCAAGGGAGTTGTGCTTCTCTGATGCTTGTAGCTTGCGATATAGGAAATACGAATATCGTACTTGCGCTCTTCGATGGAGAGCGCTTTGTTGATTCATGGAGAGTGCATACAGATACACGCAAAACGAGCGATGAGTATTTTGTAGTCTTCAACGCGCTCTTCCGGGAAGGTGGTGTGAAAGCGGAGATGATCGACAGCGCTATCATCTCATCTGTCGTGCCGAATATGACTCGCTCTGTCGAGAAGAACATGCAGCGCCTCTTCCATATCAATCCACTCATTGTTACACATAGTGTTGAAACTGGACTTGTGAAGGAGTCGATACCATCAGAGCTAGGCACTGATATCCTTTCCAATCTTGCTTATGCGCACCATGAGAGAAAGGATGGCGCTGTGATGGTTGTTGATTTCGGAACAGCTCTGACTCTCTCTGCAGTCAACAGCAGAGGCGAAGTGCTTGGCTGCTCGATTGCCCCTGGCCTAATAACAGCTGTCAACGCGCTTTTCGGCAGTACCGCGCAGCTTCCGCAAGTCGAACTGAAGCTGCCTACGACAGCGATGGGCAGAAACAGCATGCAATCAATCAGAGCAGGCATCATGCTTGGCTACGCAGGCCTTGTGGACTCACTCATCAAGAAGACAGAAGAAGAGATAGGCGAGAAGCTCTTTGTCATTGCGACAGGTGGTCTATCACAGACGATATCAGCACTCATCCCCAGGCTTGACATCATAGACCCACATCACACGCTGAAGGGTCTTGCTTTGATATCGTCGCTAAATCGCTGATCATTCTTTTATAAATCCATCTTCCATCAGTGTTATCTCATCCCCATCTTCGTCCAAACCTGTCACTAAAGCAGTATCCGAACCGATGGGGATCGAGAGAGTTACGAGCGAATCGACAGCTGCTCTTCTTGCATCGTCGCTGACAAGGCTATCTGGTCTGGGACCTCCCAGCGTGATGGCAATGCCCCTCATCCTGTCCCACTCGGGGATGGCAAAGAAATCAATCTGGCTTGCTGCATTGCTTTCTTCCGCCAGCGTCAGTTCTGACAGGTATCCAGCTTTCTCATCTTGTCTGAGATAAGTCTCAAAAAGATCAGCAGAGAGATCATCCGTGCTATAGTCAGTAATCCTGCCATTTTCAACACGTGCAGAGAATGAATGGACGATATGGCCAAATAGCATGAATGGACGTGTGGATGTGAAATATCCATTCACAGACGATGAATCGAGAGCGCGGAAGATATCTGCAGCATAGACAGTGGGAATGAACTTCCTGCCATTTTCCAGCTTTACAATTGTTGTCGCGAATTCAGATCCGGGAAGGAATGAGAATGTGATATCAGTTCCTTCTTCATCTGCAATCCGTCCTTTTGATATCTTCATCTCATTCAGCCTGTCTCTCTCGTAGAGAATGACTTCCGTCTCAGTCTCTTCCATATAGCTGTCTTCTCCGAGGGAAAGCAATGCTTCGATAAGCGATGAAGAAAGTCTCAATCCACCTTCCTCATCAAGGAAGCGGCCCCATTCCTCGGAAGGAACCGGTGCTGTAACGAACGGACGAGATGGAAGAGGGTTGTCCAGCGGCTCCGAAAGATGCCTGAAACGCTGTATATCAGCAGCGGACAAGAGGCTTTCTTCTGGCAGCTTTCCATAGCTTTTGTAAACAGGAAGGTACAAGAGAGCAGTAGCGCTTTTCTCGATAGGGTAGTCCGATGCAGCCTCCTCCGTTGATACGACCCTGCCATTCTCAATATTTTGGATGTAACTGCCATTGCCTGTGACAGCCGCCGCTTTTTTTGCTATCAGATGGGCAAAATCGCTGTTAGCTTCTTCTGTATTTATGGAAAGAACATCACCTTTTTCCAGTGAAAGTGCACGCTTTATGATGATATCAGCATAGCGCTCCATGAGCATGTTCATAAAAAACTCCCAAAATGAAAATCCAGAATGTGAATATAGTTGATTGGACAGAGAGAGACAAGACATCACACTTCCAGATGAATCAACCTTTCTCATCTAGCCGATTGCAATGTATACTTATCTTGAGGAGTGGATATGGAGAAGAGGATAAAGTTGCCATCTGGAAGAACGGATTTCAGGAAGATAAGGGAATACTGCAACTACTATGTGGACAAGACTGGAAATATAAGCAAACTGATCAGAGATGACTCCGATGCGATTCTCTTCACGCGTCCTCGCCGCTTCGGGAAGACGACGTTCCAGTCCATGCTCAGAGCCTTCTTCGATATAAGAGAGGACAGCAGAGATATCTTCTCCGGTCTTGCAATAATGAATGATGAGGAAGCGGTTGAGAACTGGATGAACAGGTATCCGGTCATCTACCTCACATTCAAGGATGTTGATGGCTTGAGTTTCAGTTCCGCAGTCAGCAAGCTGCGGACGCAGATTCTTGAGTTTTTCCAGTCATATGCATTCCTTCCAGACAAAGGGATACCTGATGGAGACGAGCCAGCATTCAGAAGCATTCTGAAGAACACTGCATCTGTTGATGAGATAAGCCAGTCCCTGCGCCTTCTTGTAAAACTCCTCTATAACTACTATGGGAAGAAAGCGATCATCCTCATCGATGAGTATGATGTCCCTCTGGATAAGGCAGAGAAGAA
>JADIMT010000019.1 GCA_017694595.1 Candidatus Ornithospirochaeta stercoripullorum
GGGAAGCTGGATATGACCAAGAGCATGCTGGCTGATGGTACTATCCCACTTGCCAAAATCGCAGAGATCTCCGGATTGTCCATTACTGAGCTTAACAGCATTAAGCAGAGCCTGTCTGTATCATGATTCGATTCATTGTCCGGAATATAAATGTTGGGCATTTGTTTCAGAATGTAATTCGACAGTGCTGAATTGTGCTATGCGTTCATGTAGGAATTTTCATTATTATCCTTTCAGACTGTCAAGAAATTGGGCATCCGAAGATGCCCAAGATGAATGATGCTCTACAGTTCTACTGACTCTGGAATATATTAGATTTTATACCATCTGATCTCGTTCTCATCGAGATCTACGTTGAACGATGTTCCATCGCCTTTGTAGACTGTAGTGCTTTGTTTTTCGTATGTGTTGTTGACAACGCAGTATTTGCCGTTTTCGACATATGCGTGCACTTCCACATTGTAGTTAGTACTGTACCATGCTTTGAGCATCTCCTCGCTGGAAGAAGCCCAGAGCACAGCACGGTAGAGAAGCCTGTTGTTCTCGAAAGAGTAGGGCAGTCCTGAGATGTAGACAGCGCGTCCGCTTCCATAGCTGTTAGCTGCAAGCTGGACTTCTTTGTCACGCTGGCATATGACTGTTGTACCAGGTAGCGCATAGATGCTCTTCATGCCTTCTCCAAAGTCAATTTCTCCTTTGACATCCTCTGTGATGAAGTGTCTATGCTCTTCCCAGTTGTACTTGTCATAGTTGAGGGTGAACCCTGTTTCCTTCTCCACGCCCAGCACAGTGGCGAGCTGGAAGAAGTGTCCCTCGCTCTGATGCGCTGTCGGCTCTCCAACCCCAATAAAGCCTCCTCCATTCCAGATGAAGCTTCTTATCTTCTCCACGATAAATGGATCAGTCCAGTTCTCTCCGCCGGAGTGGGCTGTATCGGCACCGCCGACATTTATGATCACGTCGATATCATCGATGATTCCTGGATTCTCTTTGATATCGCTGAAGCTGATGAAAGAGACATCAAACGGAGCTCCCGACAGAGCTTCAATAACACCTGCATAGCTATAGTTCTGCTTCTGATAAAGAGCATGGTGAACCATGTGGGCACCCCATGATCTTATCTTTCCCCAGCAGTTGAGCACTGCTACTCTTTTCACGCAATACGGAACAGTCCCTTTTATATTCTCATAAAGCAACCTGAACTCGTCGCAGACGGATTTCACATATTCAATGAAATCTGGGAAATCGAGAGCAAGCTTCAAGTATCCACCATAACCTATGCGGTCGATAGGGCTGCGAAGAATAGCACGGCGGGCTGTAACCCAGTTCACTTTCGCTTCCTTTACAGGATCTCCTCCCTCATGGAAGACATCGGGGAAGAAGTAGGGCAGGAAGCGGCCTTCACGGTATTTGACACCTTTTATATCGCTGATGAGGCGTAGCGTAGAACCGTTTCCTACGCTGCCCACAATAGCATCGAGCCCTGTTGTTTCAAAGCCATCTGCAAATGGCTCGGTACCGATCCAGTGATCGCCCAGGAACATCATGGCTTCCTTTCCGCACTCGTGTGTGATATCTACAAACTCCCGCACGAGTTTCCTCACTTCCCTGATTTGGAAAGACTGGAAATCCTTGTACTCCTTCGATGGTATTCTGTATTGGTTGTTATGATAACCTTGGTCGATGATGAACTCAGGACGGAATTTGTATCCGACTTCCTTCTCGAATTTGTCCAGGATGTAGGGTGATACAGAAGCTGAATAGCCATACCAGTCTACGAACTTTTCCCTTGCAAGTTCGTCGAAGACAAGCGTGAACTGATGGAAGAACGTCGTGAAGCGGATTACATCTACGTATGGATGATTGATGCAGAATTTCCTCAGGCGCTCGAGAGAGAATTCTCTTGTCTTCGGCTGTCTGACATCGAATGTAATCTGGTGCTCAACACCTTTCCATCCATTGACTACAGCATTGTACATATGGACAGGATCCCACATGATGAATGCCAGGAAGCTGACAGTATATTCATGGAAAGGCTTTGCATCCTTGATGATTACAGAAGTGCTCTCTTCATCATATGTCCAGCTATCTGCAGAGACTACATCTCCAGTTGTCCTGTCGATGACTTCCCACCATCTTTCTCTGTCTTGTGGATTCACTTTCAGCATCTCTGGGTAGAGATTATCCATCAAGCGGATGGAAAGCTCTCCGCCAGGGCAGGATGAGAACTTTGTCATAAGATACATCTGCTGTATCTCATCTGGATTTGCCAGCGCCCATTTGTTGTCTTTGCGCGTCGTGTAGTAAGTGGAGTAGATCTTCGCTCCACTGTCTTTCAGTTCAATCGGGAATTCTGTACCATCACAGTCGCGGATTGCATCTGCTCCCCAGTAGGAGAGCATGTCGAGCGTTTCCTTTACGATTCCTTCATCAGTTGGGATGGTGACTCTGCCTTTTTTCAGTTTATCGCTCATGGAAGTACTCCTATCAACCTTTTACGCCGCCGCCTGTAACACCGGCAATGATTTTCTCAGAGAGGAAGATGTAAAGCAGGAATGTCGGAAGGAAGACTATGATGACAGCTGCGAATAGCGCACCATACTGGCCTGTGTATCTCATTGAGTTTACTATCTGCAGCAATCCGACACCGACAGGTGCGACGCTCTGGCTGGAAGCAAAGATGAGTGCCATGAAGAACTCATTCCAGATACCAAGGAAGTTGAAGATAGTGACAGTTACAAGCGCAGGCTGCACAAGCGGGAACATGATTCTCCAGAATGTTCCTGCAGGGCTGCATCCATCTATCGCCGCAGCTTCCTCATATGAACGGGAGAGAGTCGCGAAGAAGTTGAGAAGATAGACTGTCGTATAAGGTACTCTGAAGAAGATCATGAGCACTGTGAAGATCAGACGGTCTGGAGCATTCCTCCAGCTTGCTGTGATAGCATAGATTGGCAGAACGATCATGACAGCAGGGACGCTCATTGCAACGATAAGCGATGACTTGATGATTTTGTTGCAGATGAACTTGTATCTGGAAAGCACGTAGCTAGCTGGCGCACTGATCAGAATAGTAAAGAAACATCCAGCGATAGAGTAGAGCAGGGAGTTCGCGAAGTAGCGTGCGACATTCTGCTGGCTCCATGCCAGTGCATAGTTCTCGAAGTGCAGTCCTGTCTCGAACTTGAATACTTTACCTTGCATGATTTCCGGAGTCGTGGAGAGCGAAGCGCCCAGAATCCAGAGAAGGAAGGCTGCTGTGAATCCAATCCAGATCAGAATGATGATGTAACCGGGAAGCATTGCAGCTTCTTTCTTCCAGTTTATCTTATGTGCGATTGACTTGTCTTTTTTTCTGAAACCCATAGCGACCCCCTTAAAGCTCTACTTTGTCGTCCTTGATGACTTTGTTCATCACAAGGTATACAGCGAGGATGATGACAGCAAGCACGATGCCTACAGCTGCCGCAGCTCCCGGATCCGCTGCCGATGAGCCGCGGGATGGGAATGCTGTGTCATAGAGGTACATGACAGGGACTACGACGCTTGCTTCTGTATCGACCGGGCTGAACATTTTAGACCAGAGGTAGAATGTTGCAGTGTTGATGGTCCAGAATGTCAGATTGGTCTTTGTGACTCCCTTGAGAAGAGGAAATGTAATCTTGAAAGCTTGCTGAATCTTGCTAGCTCCGTCGATTGTGGCGGCCTCGTAGATATCAGAAGGTATTTTCTCGATGCCTGAGATGAATATCAGCATGTAGTAGCCGACAGCACCGAAGATGAACGAACCAAGCATCGCCCAGAACTTCATATCAGTTGCCAGCCAGTTGATGGGTGTTCCGTTGAAGAACTTGATCAATGAGTTGAGCATGCCGTACTGCTGGTTGAAGATGTATTGGATCCACATCGTGGCAAGCGCTACTGCACTGATGACGTTAGGCATGTAGATCGCGGCGCGGAAGAACTTCTTGAACCTGATTCCACTTGTGAGGATGACTGCGAAAAGCAGAGCAAGAGCGAGCGTGATGATTCCGCCAACAATCCAAATGAGAAGCATGTTCTGGATGGAGCGGATGAATGTCATGCTGGTGAAGATCTTCTCGTATTTTCCAATGCCTGCAAACTCCCATTCACCCATCGGGGCTGTGATATTAGGCATATCGAAAAAGCTCATGAGAAATGTTCTTATAACGGGATAGGCATACATTACTAGCAATGTGATTATGCATGGCAGTATGAACAGCACAATCATTTTATAATCTTTTTTCATGTGAGACCCCCTGGTCACAATTGATGAAAAAAGGAAGCCGCCACTGTGACAGCTTCCCTTATCTCGGAGAGATTAATCAATACAGAGCATCAAGGGCAGCTGCGAATTCCTCTCCAGTTGCGAAACGTCCCTCAAAGAGCTGGATGACAACATCCTTGATCATTGTCCTGAGATCGCCGTTTGCATTTAGACCCATTGTCCATGTCAGCGAGCTGTCAGAAGCGCTGAGTGTCTCAACAGCACCATCGAGCGATGTGCATGTGTTGTTTGGATCAGCAGGAATCTGTGGAACAAGGTCAGCCCTTTCCTGATCAATCTCACCTGTCACAAGTGTCATGATGAAGTCGAAAGCAGCCTGTGGGTTCTCACAGTAGCTTGAGATAGCGAGCGAGTTGGTACCAGCATATGAAGCTGTAGAACCATTACCGCCTTCCTCTACAGGGACTGTAGGATAGTTGAAGACACCCCAATCGATTCCTGCACCAGTGTTGTTGTTGACTTCAGCTGTGACATAGTCAGCACAGACAACCATCGCCACATTCTCGAAACCAATCTTGTTCTGGCTTGCTGGATACTCATCAGGAGCACCAGATGCGAGGTATCCGCTGTTGACGAAATCGATGATGTCGTTAGCTGCTGCGATGACGCCAGGATTCTCTGACCATCCACCATTGAGTGAAAGCTCTCTAGTAGTTGCCTCTCCGATATATCTATCGAGGTGATAGCCGAAATTGAAATCTGCGTATGTGCTGTCGAGCGCAAGAGGCTGGAAGCCAGCATCTACAAGCTTCTGGCATACATCGAGGAACTCTGCCCATGTGGTAGGTGTTTCTGTGATTCCAGCTGCTTCGAACTTGGCTTTGTCATAGAAGATGCCACCCATGTTTGGCTGTTCCGTGATAGAGCAGAGGAAGCCTGCCCACTCTTTGCTCATGTTGTTGAAGAGTGCATAGCTGTTGTTCTCGTAGCCTGCTGCAGCTGCCATCTCTGTCAGATCATAGCAATATGGCGCATACTGCTGGCCGATTCTCGTGTAGTCTTCCTCGAAGATATCGATAGCTTCCTCTCCCTGAAGAGCTGTGTTGATGATAGTTGAGATATCGCGGCCTCTGAACTCGATGTTGACACGGCAGCCAGTCTCCTCTTCGAATGCATCTGCTGCTTTCTGCAGAATCTGTCCCTGAGGTTCTGCTGCATTCCACATTGACCACATGTTGAGCTCAACACCAGAGTAGATTCCATCTCCGCCAGCAGATTCAGAATTTCCGCCTGCAAATGCTGACGAGAGAGCAATAAGTGCTACCAAAGCAATTGCTAAGATTTTCTTCATTCTATAAAACTCCTTTTGTAGTTCTTGAAAAGTTACAATTCTATCTTAAGGGCACTTATTTTCAGTCAACAATTAAGATATTGCTCTGTTTTTTATATTTATTGCTTTTTGTTCTATCTGAGCGATAATTCTTATATGAGCACTGCTAGATTTGAAGTTATTAGCAGCAAATCCGATACTTTTGAGCCTGAGCTGAGGTATATAACGCACTCACGCTATGATAATGAATGGCTAAGCGCAGTGCATTCCCATTCTGTTGCTGAGATGCTGTATATTCTGGAAGGAGAAGGAGAGATTGTAGTTGCAGGAAAACATAGGGAAATATCTCCAGGTGATTTCATCATCATCCCTCCGCATCTGATGCATACGGAAGTCTCTTCCATAGCCAAGCCTCTTGAGTATTATTGTCTTGGCATTTCAGATATCTCGATTAAATATGAAAAAGATGATTTTGATCCTGTCATAGCACTTGGAAACAGCAGCCAGAACATACTTGATCTCATCAGAAGCATCTACCGTGAGATGCAGAAGAAGCAGAAAGCTTATGAGCTAATGGCGAAAAGCTATTTCTACAATCTCTTTAGTATTCTCATCAGACGTCATGTGATTGATATCAAGATGGATGAGGAGAAAGTGATAAGAAGCAATATAGCGGATGTGAAAAGCTATATAGATGAGCATTACGCTGAATCTTTCTCATTGAATTCTCTTGCTGATATCGCAGCGCTGAGCAAGTTCCATCTGATTAGACAATTCAAGAATGCACTTGGTGTCAGCCCGATGGACTACATACAGACAAAGAGAGTGAATGAAGCAAAGAAACTGCTTTCCGGTACAGAGCTCTCCATCAGTGATATTGCGGAAGCTGTAGGCTTCTCGTCTGGCAGTTATTTCACACAGCGCTTCAGGCTTGTTACTGGAATGACACCTATGGGCTTCCGTTCAAGATATGCTGCTGAAGACGAACATGGCTTGTTGTAGGCAGGGATATAATCTCTTATATGGCATTGCGAAGTGCTGTGTCGGATTTTCTCTTTTTCTTGCTAAATCAGAAAAGTCAGTGAAATGAAGATAAAAAATGTTTTCGTGTGACAAAAAGCTATTGACTTTAAGATTTTTAGATGGTAACGTATCACACGTTGTTAAGACAATATGGCGAGATAGCTCAGTTGGTAGAGCAAGCGGCTCATATCCGCTCGGTCAGGGGTCCGAGTCCCTTTCTCGCTAGAGTCCCGGATTATCTCCGGGATTTTTTCTTTTTGTGGTCAAGATAGAATAGAATCCAAATCAGGAAGAATGCCAATGCGGACAGAAGCAGTGCCCAGATTATGCTTCTTCCCATCAGGAATCCAAGTGAGAGGGCTGTCAGCAGGAAACCTGAAGTACCAATTGCGAAGTGTATTGCAGTTGCTAATACTGTATTTATATTGTAAGTATACAAAATTGATGGGAATATATAGCAGAATGCTATTATTATTGTACCAACTGAATAGCGAATAAAATCATCGTGAAGATAATCAGTGAAACCATTTCCTGCTAATAGACATCCAATGATATTCACTGCAACGAAGAGCACTGCGCCCCAAGCTATCCCGGATTTAGCATATTCAGCAATCTTCTTCATGTTTTTCTCCTTACTTCAGAAAGTTCCGATTTCCATATCCATTATACTCTATTGGTTTGTTTCTTTCTTTTGTTTTTTAGCCTTCATGAAGTAGAATCGTTGTTGTGGACTTTGGAAAATTCATCGATGAGATAGGTGGAGAGGAGTACAGGGAGGCAGTGCTTTCCTGTCCAGTGGAAGAGAAGCTTTTGGATCTCTTTTATTGTGATTTCACAGCATTTGAGAAAGCAGGAAGAGAGAAAGATGACAGCGCACTCTTTTTCCTTTCTGCTTATACGCGCCTTGCATATAATGCGATGTCTGAAGGTCTCAGGCGAGGTATTCCTGAGAGTGTGCTTATAGCGACTTTTGCTGATATCACAACATGGGAGAAATGGTATAGGAGAAAACGCGGCAAGGCTGGCCTAGATAGAATAGGGTGGCTGAGAAACCATCTCTCTTTCCGTATCTTCCGCTTAGGTGAATTGCAATTTGAGATTACTAATCAAACTTGGAATGGCTTCGAGCTGTATATGGTGCATGTCCCGGAAGGCGCTGTCCTGGATAAAGCGGAAGACTCATTCTCCGCATCGCTTTCCTTCTTCAGAAAAGATGAAGCCGCATTTGCTATCGAGTCTTGGCTGTTATCGCCGGAGATTAATTCATTCCTGCCTCAATCTTCATCGATAAGACGCTTCTCGAGTCTTTTTACGCTTTGCAGAACAGAGGAGAGCCGGCAAGCGGAGGAGAGGATCTTCGGCTTCATCGCAGAAGACCCTGCCCAATATGTTGCATCCACATCCCTCGCAGAGAAAGTGAAGTCATACCTTCTAGCAGGAGGAAGGATTGAGAATGGTTACGGAGTCTTGGTTCGTCCTATCCGATAGTGTTCCTGAGAATTCCGAGTCCCTCTATTTCGATTTCCACTGTATCGCCTTTCTTCATTCCTGAGATTCCTCCGGGGGTGCCTGTTGAGATGATGTCTCCAGGAAGGAGGGTCATTACGTTTGAGATGTATGAGATAAGATATGGGATCGTGAAGATCAGATTCGATGTGTTTGACATCTGCTTTGTCTCTCCATTGACGCGGCTTGTGATCATCAATGAGGAGGCATCGACTTCATCTGAAATGAATGGTCCGAGAGGCATGAATGTATCAAAGCCTTTCGCAATCGTCCATTGTCCGTTCTTTGGCTGCAAATCACGGGCTGTGACATCGTTTGCGATTGTGTATCCGAGTACATAGTCCAGCGCATCTTCTTCTTTGACATGCCTTGCTTTCTTTCCAATCACTACAGCAAGCTCTGCTTCATAGTCGAGGCGATGGCACATCTCTGGATAGATGATAGATGTTTCTGGCCCTGTTGCTGATGTGGAAGGTTTCAGGAATACTACAGGTGCATCTGGTACAGGCAGTCCGAATTCCTCTGCATGGTCGCGGTAGTTGAGGCCAATGCATACAGCTTTTGAGAAAGGAGTGGGGGCAAGGAGCACAGCTTCAGAACTTGGTATTTCTTCTCCTGTAAGTTTGAATGTGTTGTCAAAAGGGGAGCCATCAGCAATCTTGATGCTGTTTTTCCCCATGCTTCCATATCTTTCGACTCCATTATAGATGAAACGTACGTATTTCAATTCATTCCTCCTTGAAGTGGATCCATTTGCTATCCTCTTTGAATCCTAAAGCTCTGTAGATTCCTTCGGCTTCTTTGTCGATGCACCAGAGCGCGAGCTTTTTGATTCTGTTCTCATTGAATGATATATCCATCAGCTCTGAAACAACAGAGGTCGCATAGCCTTTTTTCCTTTCTCCTGGCTCTGTCGCGACAGCTGTGATCATAGGAAGAGTGCTCTCAGCTCTGCTTATGTAAGCTGCAGAAAGCGCTCTGCCGTTCTCTACAAGAGCGACAGCCGCAAATGGATAGCTCTGGTTGAGAAATCTTGCCGCGTTCTCATCGTCCTCATCCGCATCAAAGCAGCCGTCCATCTCGGAAATCTTCCTATAGAGCGCAAAGAGCTGTTTGAAGTCATCAATGTTCCTGAGGACTTTGAGCCGCTTGTCACGCTCCTTCTTCCTGAAGCTTTCCGGTGTTGCAATCATCAGGCTTCTCTGGGATGCTTTGTAACCCGGAAGCGATAATCGCATTGAGGTGGGAGCAAGCAGCGTTTTCAGGCGCAATGACAGAAGAAAGTCTTTCTCATCTTTATCTGCTTCTCCCTCTCTTATGACAATAGCGGAAACGGGAAAGACGACAAGCAGAAGCGATTTGAAGCTGACAATCTTTATATCCATTCCCCTCATAGCGCTTTCCACGTATGAGAGGAAGAGGGGGTTATCAATCTCCGATGAGAACTCCATGGTTTTTGCCACTGCTTTTTTCATCAAATTCCAGGAATTTCGTGGAGATAGCTGAAGTAAGAGGCATCTGTCGAAAGCGTTTTGTTGATAGCTGGCAGAGTTTTCTTATAGCTTTCAAGTGTAGTCCAGAGAGCGAAGAACTCAGGATCCGCTGAATATGCTTTACTGTAGATTCTTGCGGCTTCTGCATCAGCTTCGCCCTTGATCTTCTCGCTTTCTGCATATGCTTCAGAAAGAATAGTCCTCTTGTCGTTTTCGGCCCTGCCTTGCCAAGATAGCAACTGTCCCCTGCCATAAGCACGGTAAGCTTCAGCTATCTGGCTACGCTCTTTGATCATCCTGGAATAGACGCTGCTTGTCAGGTCGTCTGAGTATCTTATCTGTCGGATGATCACATCTTCCAGCTCTATGCCATAGTTGAGCGTCAACGGTGCAGCTTCTTGGAGCATCATGTCGGAAAGTCCATCTCGTCCGATTGAGATCTCCTCCTGCTTTGCTTTTGTGTCTGTCAGTGAACGCAGAGTCTCTGCATCTTCCGCATCCTCGACTTCCTTGTTTATCTCTTCCTCGTATTCCAGTGAGTTGATTCTGTTTGTGGAACGAACCGCTTCATTCAGATAGTTCTCGCTGATGACTGTACGGATAGTTGAATCCAGTACGTCATTGAGCCTGGCAATGCCACCTTCGACAGTTTTGACAGTCATATAGAAGAGCGCAGGGTCGGAGATTCGCCAGCGTGCTGTCGCATCCACCCAGATGAACTGGTTCTCCTTTGTCGGGATCCTCTGTGCATCTCCGTCCCAGGAAAGCAGCATGGAAGGGTAGCGCGTAATGGCATCTACCAAAGGCAGTTTGATTTTCAAGCCTGCAGTTGTCTCAGTTCCGACAATCCTGCCAAAACGAGTTATGACGGCAGTCTCCCCCTCGTTTACCATATAGAATGGGCCTAAGAGAAGGATGATGACCAAAAGGACTGCAACGACGACAAGCGTTGTGATGAGCTTCTTCATTCTGCACCTCCAATCACTTGCAGCGGAAGATAGCTGTCAAGGGACTTGTCTATCAGAGTGACAGTACCACCTTCTGCAGAGAGCACATCTTCCATCGTTTCTATGTAGAGCCTTCTGGCCGTGGTTTCCTTGTCTGCTTCATACTCTGTAAGCATTTTGCTGAATCTGGCTGTGTCGCCTTTTGCCATGTTCACACGCTCTGAAGCATAGCCTTTTGCTTCGGAGATTATTTTATCAGCTTCGCCCTGGGCTGCAGGAATTTCCTGGTTGTAATACTGCTTGCCCTCGTTTATCAGGCTATTCATATCCTGGATTGCCTTGTTTACATCTTCAAAGGCATCTTGCACTTCTCCTTCAGGAGGCATGATGTTCTGCAGTTTTACTGCAACGATTTCGATGCCTGAGTCATATCCGTCGAAGATTCTCTGCATCGCTTCAGCCGCTTCCAGCTCGATATTAGTTCTTTCGCTTGTCATGATGGCGAGTATTGGAAGATCTCCCACCAGCTGATTCATCACAGATTGTGAGATATCGCGTATGGTTGTCTCCTTGTCTTTGATTGAGAAAAGATATTTTCTCGGATTGCTTATCCTGTACTGGACTATCCATTCAACGTCGACTATGTTCAGATCTCCTGTCAGCATCATCGACTCATCAGGCGTGATGAATGCGCCTGAAAGCGACGTACCTGTACTGTCTGTAGCTCTATAGCCGAATGTTAGCGTTTTTACGACAGCAGTCTCGACCTTGTAGCTGCGTTCGATTCCAAGTGGCAATTTCGTCTGCAAGCCTGGGCCGACAGTCCTGACGTATTTGCCGAAACGCAGGACAACAGCGCTCTCTGTCTGGTCGACAGAGAAAAAGCTCGTCGCTGCGATAGCTATCAGCACAAGGCAAATGATCACAGCGGCCATCAGCTTAGTAGAAATAGGGAATCCTCTTCTGTTTTCCATATTGAGAATTTGACACACTACATAGCCAAAGTCCAGAGTATTTAGCTGCAACTGAACAAAGTGCGTGCTTGTGGCTGCTTTTTCTCATTCTTGGCGGAGAGAGTGTTGCTGATTATGCCCTCTATGGGTATACTTCTGGCTATGAAAAAACGTTTGATAACATCAGCATTGCCATATGTCAATAACATTCCGCACCTGGGAAATCTCATGCAGGTTCTCTCCGCTGATGTATTCGCCCGCTTCTGTCGTCTCAGAGGTTATGAGACGATGTATGTCTGCGGTACAGATGAATACGGAACAGCCAGCGAGACCAGAGCGCTTCAGGAAGGTGTGACTCCGAGAGAGCTCTGTGACCATTATCATGAGATACACAAGAAAATCTATTCATGGTTCAACATCTCATTCGATTACTTCGGACGTACAAGCACGCCTCTGCAGACGGAGATAGTGCAGCATATCTTCTCTCTCTGCGATCAGAATGGATATATCACGGAGAAGGAAACCGAGCAGCTCTACTGTCCGCATTGCGATCGATTCCTGGCAGATAGATTTGTTTCCGGAACATGCCCGCACTGCGGCTATGAAGGAGCTCGCGGTGACCAGTGCGAGAAGTGCGGAACGCTTCTCGATCCGACAGACCTGATTGACGCTAAGTGCTCAGTCTGCGGGTCTGTACCAGTGCTGAGGAAGACAAAGAATCTCTATATTAATCTTCCGAAGATTCTTCCGATTTATAAAGAGTGGCTCGAGAAAGCCTCTGTCGATGGCTTCTGGGCAAAGAATGCAGTGCAGATCACTACATCATGGCTTCGTGATGGGCTTCAGGAGAGGTGCATTACCCGTGACCTGAAGTGGGGTATCCCTGTCAACAAGCCTGGGTATGAGAATAAAGTCTTCTACGTCTGGTTCGATGCTCCGATTGGATATATCTCAATCACAGCTAACAAGACAAAGGACTGGGAGTACTGGTGGAGAGATCCTGAGAATACTGAGCTTTATCAGTTCATTGGAAAGGATAACATTCCATTCCATACAGTTGTCTTCCCTTGTTCACTCCTTGCAACTGGAGAGAAGTGGACGATGCTCTATCATATGTCATCTACTGAGTACCTGAACTATGAAGGTGGTAAGTTCTCGAAGAGCAAGGGCATCGGTATTTTCGGCAATGACGTAGAGGAGACGGGAATACCTGCAGATGTCTGGCGCTTCTATATGTTCTACAACAGACCTGAGAAGTCAGATTTCACATTTACTTGGGCTGATTTCCAGGAAAAGGTCAACAAGGAGTTGATCGGAAATCTCTCCAATCTCGTGAATAGAACGCTCACTTTCGTTAAACGGTTCTACAATGGATCGATTTCGAGCAAATCGCTCGATGAGAGCATCGTCGCAGCTGCCAGAGAGAAAGAAGAGAAAATCACAGAGGCTCTCGAGAGAGCTGATGAGCGCGATGCAATTCGCTTGATCTTTGAGCTTTCTGATATCGGCAACAAAGCATTCCAGGATGGGGAACCATGGAAGAAGAGAAAGGAAAGTCCTGAGGAGGCTGAACGTCTTCTCGGCACACTTCTCTATCTCTTAAGGGATCTTGGCGTGATGATCCAGCCTTATATGCCTGAAACTGGTAGGAAGATCCTTTCATTCCTCTCAGCAGATGGCGCTACATGGGAGAGCGTCGGAACATTCGAAGGCAAAGTGGAAGTAGGGGAGCCTGAGCTTCTTTTCCAGAAACTGGAAGATGAGAGGATCAAAGAGCTGAGAGAGCGCTATTCCGGTTCTCAGCAGGAAAGAATGGAAAGGGAGAAGGAAGATTCTCCAGAGGAAGGTAAAAAGATGGAAATGGAAAAGACTGAGGAAAGCCTTGCTGATCAGTTCGCTCGAAGGGTTATCCTGAAAGTTGCGAAGATTGTCAAAGTTGAGAAGCACCCCGGTGGTGATAAACTCTATATTCTCACTCTCGATGTCAAGGAGGAAGAGCCAAGAGTGATTGTCTCTTCTATCGTTCCTTTCTACAGAGAGGATGAGCTCCTGAACCACAATATCGTGCTTGTGTCGAATCTCAAGCCAGCTAATTTCCGTGGCGTTAAGAGCCGTGGCATGCTCCTTGCAGCTTCCGACCCGACAGCGGAAGATCCGCACTCAACATGCGAGGTGATCTTTGCTGATGATATCGAGCCGGGTACTGTGCTTAAAGCTGAAGGAGAGGGAGAAGTTGAGAAGGTCACGACATACATCAAGCCAGATCATTTCTTCGCTATGCCTATGAAGACGATTGATGGTTATGTGACAATCGATGAAAAGAAACTTGGCAGCGATGGAGTATTCCTCCGTGTCTCCAAGTATGTAAATGGGAATGTAGGCTAATGTCACTTGATCTTGCTTCTGTACATACACGTCTAGTGAAAGCACAAGGCCAAATCGGAGCTGTTGACCGGATGATTGCATCCGGCGACAGCGTTGAGCGTATTCTTGTGCAGATAAATGCTGCAAAGTCTGCATTGCACAAAGTCGCTCAGATGATCAGTGAAGAAGCTATTGCGGATTATCTTGGGAATGACGAGGATAAAGAGGACGTTAAAGTAATCATAGAGCGTTTCTCATCGCTTCTCTGAAAGTATCTTCTGCGTTTCTTTCCTGAACTCAGCACCGCGCTCAAACTCATTTGCAAAGTACTCATCAGCGTATGCGCCTGGGGAGAGGAGGATGATTTCCGAAGTGTCCCTCCCTCCCTGATGTGAGAGTGCTGTCTCATATGCTTTATTCACAGCTTCTGCCATTGTATCGAATGGTCCATTGAATTTAAGACCTTCCCTTCTGAGATAAGGGATGAGTCTTTCCGTGAAGCTTCCAGAGAGAAGCGTGAGCGAGACAGCTTCATCAAGAGGCGCTTCAAGCTGCGTGAAGTCCGCATTGCTTTTATCTGTGCCGCCAATGACGAGATGTACTGCAGTTCCTTTCATCCCCCTCATCGAGAATGCAACGGAAAGCGGCAGGACTGATGAAGAGTCATTGATGAATGAGATTCCGTTTTTCATCCCTATAAGCTCAAGTCTGTTTGGGATTCCTTTATAGCTTGAGAATGCTTTATGGATCTCTTTCCTGCCGAAATCGAGGGCTTTCAGACACTCCCACGCTAGTTCCGTACCGGGTTTTGTCCTGTACGGATTGCCAAGCGACGGATAGCTTTTGACTTTCGTGCGCGGGATGATACCAGAAAAAAGCATCTTCTCTTTCAGCAATCTAGGAAGAATTAGGCGCCCGACCCAAGGACCGATGAAAAGCGCGCCTTCGCTTGTGAAATCAGATGGGGATGCGGGAATTGGTATCGAGTCAGTTATCGCTGCAATGTCGATTCGCGGCCAGGTATAGCCAAGGGATGCTGCTGTATCCTTCACTTGCCATAGCGCCATTTCTATTACTATGGCATCGTAGAGCTTGTCATCGTTTTCTATATCTGAAAGCAGATGGAAAGCTGAGTATCCTAAGCCTTCTGAAAAGGCTGCTCTCATGCCAAGCGCGTTGAGCGCATTAGAGAGTGCGGATGCCGTGCTTGTCTTGCCTTTCGAGCCAGCTATGATGATCCTTTTCATTTTCTCAGTCTTCGGGTTCTCTAGAAGTGCTGCGATGTCATTTGTTATTCTCGTAGCTTTCTTTTTTACGAGGTATGGAATGGGTATTCCCGGGATCTTCACGACTAAATCAGCTTTCTCAACGCTATCCATCAGATCATCTTTTCTGATGAAAATCGCACCTTTGGACTCAAGAAGATGCACCATTGGCTCATTCTCTCTTTTTTCGGAGGATCCAATGATTTCTACACTATGCCCAAGCTTAAGATAATATTCAGCTGCTTCAGCACCCCCGCCCGATGAACCGAGACCAAGGATAAGAACTCTCATCATTATTGATTATATTCACAATACATTAATGGTGGAAGAGAAAAGAAGACGTTGTGGCTACTTGACAGTAAAAACCGAAAAACGCACAATGAACCGGTAATTACAATATTCCATATGGATAAGGAGCATTACTGTGCCTTGCGGAAAGAAAAGAAAGAAGCATAAGATAGCTACTCATAAGAGAAAGAAAAGACTCAGAATGAACAGACATAAGAAGAAGTAATCTTCTTGCTATCTTAAGCTGCCGGTATCCCCGGTGGCTTTTTTTAATTCATAAGGCAAGAAGTTTGTTGATAGCCATCTCCGCCATCTTCTCGCCAAAGACAGCTGTGACATAGGGCAATGAGCCCAGCACCATACGCTTTCTGCCGCTTTCTCCGCTCTCTGCTTCCTCATCCTCATCAGCCTTCTTGTAACTGAAATCTACAGCTTCAGGGGAGAAGACACACTCGATGCCTTTTCCGCACCCGTTTTTCCTCAGTTTTGTCCTGACGCTTTTTGCTAGCGGACAGCCATAAGTGTCCATTATATCTGCTGTGGTTATAAGAGAAGTATCCTTTCTCAGTGCAGCTCCCATAGAGGAGATTATCCTCTTTCCGCTCTTCCATGCATCTGAGAGGAGAGAGACTTTCGCATCCACGCTGTCTATGCAGTCGAGTATGATATCCGAGGAAAAGAGCAGTTCATGGTTCTCGTCCGTGAGCTGCACCGGATAATCCTCTATGACGCACGCGGGGTTGATGTCGAGTATGCGTTCTTTCATCACATCTGTCTTGAATCTTCCGACAGTCGAATGGAGCGCAATGATCTGCCTGTTTATGTTGCTCTCGCTTACAGTGTCGAAATCCATTATGATTATGTGTCCGATGCCACAGCGGGCAAGCATTTCAGTCGCAAAGCCTCCCACGGCGCCGATGCCAACGATAGCGACAGTCGAAGCGAAGAGCTTTTCTAGATTGTCATTGCCGATGAATCGTCCGATACGTATGAACTGCTTATTCACAGAGCATCTCCTTCATGATCTTTTCTGTTCTCTCTGCTGTATCAAAACCAGTGAGCTGGGAAAGATGCTCGTTCCACCTTCTCAGCGCATCTTCTTCGTCTAAACCTGTCTTCATGTCAGTTTCTGTGACGAATGGAAGGGTGAGAAGCTTTGGAAAGCTCTTTGCCCTTGCTGCTTTAGGGGATATTGAGATTACAGCGCCAAGCTTTATGAAAAGCAGCGCTTCTTCATAAGAGCCTGTCCATCCATGGACTAAGAAACGCTTTATGTTCATCTCTTCTATAATCTTCCTTGTCCTCTCATACTCTCTGACGATGTGGATTACAGCGATTCTGTCGAAATCGCGGGCGATTTCCAAAGCTTTCCTTAGATTCTCTTCCTGCTTATCCATCTCCGGAAAACGCTTGTCCAGTCCGACTTCCCCTATATGGAATCCTTCTTCAGCTGCCTCTGCCATGGCTGTTTCGTCCATTGCTTCACAGCTCTCTGGAAGGTATCCAGCTGCACGATATCTAAAAGCTTTTGCCACTGTGTACTGAGATGGGGAAGATGTGCATATGAATACGTTGTCGATTTTGCAATCTCCTATATGTGCATGTGCATCGAACATATGCTGATGATAGCTTTCATCGCGTTCCTTTGGAAGTGCCCAGATATTGACTTGTGGCCACTTGAAATGATATAACCTAGTGACCTCTTTATCCGGGTGTATATCCGGATCAATTCTAAGTCCACAAGGAGGAACCATGATTCAGAATTATGAGTTCACAGTCATCTTCGATGCAGACGAAGAGAAGACAAAGACAGGTCTCGAGCTTGTGAAGAACACATTCCAGCGCTTCAACGTTGAGATCACAAAGGAAGAGGACCTCGGTGTCAGAACACTTGCTTATGTTATCAGGAAGCAGGAGAAGGGACACTATGTCTATTTCGAGCTGAAGGCTGATACAGCGACAATCGCTAACATGTCTAGAATCTTCCAGCTTTCAACGCTCGTTCTCAAGTTCCTGTTCGTCAATCCGGAAAGGAAATAAAAAGCCTATGGCTACGGATATCAATTCAGTAGTACTTGTAGGGCGCTTAACCCGCGAAGCAACGCTCAGATACACACAGTCTGGATCGCCAGTGCTTTCGTTCACATTAGCTGTCAACAGATCAAAGAGGAACGCTGATGGCTCTTGGACGGATGAGGCATCCTTTATTGACTGCGTGTATTTCGCTCCGAATTCACAGAATATCAGCCAATACCTTATCAAAGGTAAGCAGGTAGCTGTTCAGGGCGAGCTAAGGCAGAACAAGTGGGAGACAGATGGCCAGACGAGATCTAAGCTTGAAGTCGTAGTCAATACGCTGTCCCTTCTTTCCAGTGGAAATCAGGGGCAGGCTGCTGGCGGGAATTTCTCCAGCCAGTATCAACAACGTCCTCAGCAGAGCATGAGAGCACCGGAAGTACAGCCTAGCTATGTTGATTCCAGTGTTCAAAATGCTATGCCTGGAGAGGGACCGGAGTCGTTTGAGGATGACTCCATTCCATTCTGATAGGAGTAGAAAAATGCACGAAGATAAGGATTTCGCAGAGAAAGATGGAGCCCTGAAGGGTGACAGAAAAGCTGGCGCAAGGAAGATGGGATTCAAGAAGAAGGTTTGCAAGTTCTGCCAGGGAGCTGCACCTGCTGATTACAAGAATCCAGATATGCTCCGCCGCTATATCACAGAGCGCGGCAAGATTCTTCCTGCACGTATCACAGGAACATGTGCAAAGCACCAGAGAGCTCTCAACAGAGAAATCAAGAGAGCTAGAGTCCTCGCTTATCTGCCATTCGAGAAGAAGTGAGGCTGATGGAAGAGGGCAGAGTGAGAGCAGCAGGAGAGGGAATGGGCCTTCTCTTGCTAAGTCTGCTGATGTCCCGTCTGGGGATAGCCGTCATGATTTCTGTTGCTCCTCTGCTGTTCTTCAGGATCAGGCATAGCAGGAAGTCCACTTATCTCTTGCTGGTAATAGCGTTTATCGTAAATCTGCTTGTAAGCGGTTTTCTTGATGGCTTTTTCTCAGCAGGTAAGGAAGGTCTTGCTTTACTGATCATCAATATGTATATTCCCCTGTCGCTGTCAGCGGCTGGGATAATGTGGCTTGGTACAGAAGGAAGAAAGATCCTTGGACGTCTGTTTCTGACACTCGTTCCAGCTCTCTTGATTCTTGGTGCCAGTGCTTTGTTCTTCTTATCTGATAGGGCGCTTCTCGAGAATATCTATACTGGATACGAGAATGCGTTTACTGCAGTGGCAGGCCCGGTTCTGGAAACACTGCTGCCCGGTGTGGATATGGCTTTGCTGTCTTTCTCCGCGCTGATGGTTTTCGCAGCGTTCCTCTTTCCTGTTCTGCTTTGCGGTATCTGTGCCAGCTGCTTCATTTATGAAACAGCTAAGCATTCAAGAGAAAGCGGATGGGAAGAGAAGGTCATCGCTCTGGAGTATTCTCCGGATGCAGTCTGGGGCTTTATCATTTCCTGGGCTCTTGTTCTTCTTTTCCGCTTTGTATCAGCTCCCTTGCTGCTATGGATAGCAGTGTGGAACTTAGCGCTAGTGTGGACAGTCATATATGCGGTTGAAGGCTTTTCAGTCCTCTTCGCGCGGCTTAGACGCCACAGCCCCATGCTCAGGAGTATGACCCTCCTGTTCTTGGTCATTGTACTTGGTACATTGGTCCCGGGGATAAACTTTGTTGTTCTCATTGGACTTCCCCTTTTGGGAGTTCTTGAGAGTTTCTTTGATTTGAAGAAACGTGGAGGCGAGAATGAAGATCATTCTTAATCAGGACGTTGTACACCTTGGAGAAGAGGGAGACGTCGTAGAAGTAAAAGACGGTTACGCACGCAACTATCTCCTGCCTACAGGAACAGCTGTTGTCTACAACAACTCAAATGCTGCTCTTTTCAAGTCACGCGCTGCTGCAATTGAAAAGAGAAAGGCAGAAAAGAGAGCTGCTTCTGCATCTCTCAAGGAGAGACTCGATAGCGTATCTCTCTCAATTGTTGTTCCTGCAGGTGAGTCAGGCAAGCTCTTCGGTTCTGTCACATCAGCAATGGTTCAGGCAGAGCTCCAGAAGCTTGGCTTTGAGATTGAGAAGAAGAAGATTGAGGTCGCAACTCATGCTATCAAGATGACAGGAACATATACTATCGTTGTTCATCTTTATGAGAATGACCTCTCTCACATCAAGCTTACAGTCATGTCAGAAGCTGAGAAGCTTGCTGCAGATAAAGCAAAGGCAGAAGCTGAGGCAAGGGCAGCTGAGGAAGCAAAGAAAGCAGCTGAAGAA
>JADIMT010000020.1 GCA_017694595.1 Candidatus Ornithospirochaeta stercoripullorum
GGAAGCTGAATGGATTGTCTTCTTTGACAGCACCCACTCCTCTTCAGGATCGAAGATCACAATATCGGCATCGGTATTCTCTTTGAGAGAACCCTTCTCAGGATAAATTCCGAACTGTCTTGCAGGACCTGCGGAAATGAGATTCACAAGCTGTTCCATGGAAAACTTTCCGCTCTCAACGCTCAATGTATGGAGAAGAGGAAGGAGCTCCTCTGTTCCAGGTATTCCTGGATAAACCGTGCGACAATCACTGGATTCAAGCTTCTGCTCATATGTGAAAGAACAGTGATCTGTTGCGACAACCTGTATCTCCCCATTGAAAAGAGCCTCCTGCAGCGCTTTGTTATCTGCAGAAGTACGAAGCGGTGGTGTCATTACAAATGAAGATCCATCGGGTCTGTCGAGAAGCGAACGCTCAAGGAAAAGATAGGTAGGAGTTGTCTCCACAATCACTTCAACACCTTCCCTTCTCAGTTCACGTACTGCCTCCAATCCTGCTGCGGATGAAAGGTGGACAATATAAACAGGCATATCGAGCTCTGCGGCAATATGCCCTACATAAAGAATCGCTCTCGCCTCAGCCTCAGCTGGTCTGAGATCTGCATGTGCAGATGGCTTGAAATCACCCTTCCATGATGAAGCGATATCAGCAATCGTCTTATCATCCTCGGCATGAACGCAGATCATCATGTTTCTGTCGCGTGCATCCTTGAATATGGACTTCAGCTCTTCCCTGTCATCGACAAGGTATCCGACATCTTTATAAGTCGTGAAGATCTTGAGAGCTTTTACTCCGTCATTTCTTACATCGGAAAGCTCTGTTCCTATGTCATCACGGTATTTATAGACACCCTGATGGAGAGCATAGTCAATTGCCATGTCCTTCATCTCTTTCTTTCTGGACTCCAGAGATGATTTCAGTGAAACCTTGTTGTCATCAGCGAAATCAACAACAGTCGTCACCCCGCCGAAAGCAGCAAGCCGGGATCCTTCGACAAAGGAATCTGCAGTAACAGTTCCTCGTGACACCAGATGATAATGCGTATGGGCATCGATTATTCCAGGAAGGACATACATACCGGAAGCATCAACTACTTCCATATCATCACGAACTTCTATAGATGGAGCGACACGCTCTATCTTCGAACCATTTATGAGGATATCCGAGCGCATCTTCCACTCGGTATCTACAAGCGTTCCATTCTTGATAAGTATTCTTGCCATATGATGAGTATATCACTTAATCACAATGGTAGAGGCGTTCTCTCTATAAAAGACACAGGAACTTCAATATCTGAAGAAAGTGATTGATGATGTTCAATCATTATTCCTGCAAGATAACCCATTGAGAAATAATCAACAGCGAATGATGATAACCCGATTTCCTCTGCAATAGGAAAATTCCCGAACCCTATAACAGGGATATTCAAAGCAGCGACTCTCTTAAGAACACCAGCAGCGATATTATCATCAGAAGCGACAATCAAAGATGGGCTGCATTTGCCAAGCAATCTTCCAGCAGCTTCATATCCGCTCACGGGATCCAATGAAAAGGCATACTCCGATAACTCAAAACCACTGTCATAAATCCTGTTGCCAATAAATGCCTTATTCTCAAAAGAAGAAAATGCTTTTATTAAATCAGCAACTATGTTGAAACAACCTGATAAAACCATAAAACCTGCATGGATAACAGGAACATCATAAACATTATCAAATTCATCTCCGAATACAACAGCAAGCTCCTCATTGTCATCCACAAGCTCAACAGGAATGTGTGAAGACACAACATCAAATGCTTTATTGAAGCCTTTATCAAACAAAGCCTTCTGATATGCATTAACAGATAAAGAATAAAATCTTCTTACTCTTAAAGGCTTCTTTGCTTTTATTGCCTTATCTGAAACAGAATCAAACCAGCCAAGCTTCTCAGCAGAGGCAATGACCCTTTTCTTCGTTTCATCACTATGTTTTCTGGAATTATCGCAAGACAATATCCTTGAAACTGCAGATACAGAGACTCCAGCATCTGATGCTATGTCACAAAGCCGTACTTTCCCCATTTAACTCTCCCGAAGAGAGTATAACACAGAGAAACACAAAGGACGGGCATTACACCCGTCCAGTAGAATAATTTGAAGGAGAGAATCTCTCCTTGGGGATTATTATAACCCCTTTTCTTTCAGACGGTCATCCCGCCTCTATATGCCCAGGAATTATCTCCTGCGGCAAATCTGCGCTTGTACTCACGAACAGTATATGTATTCAGTCCTGCAAGCTGCGCAGTCTTCTTGTATCCGTAACCCTGCTCAAAGAGTTTCAAGCATTCCTGACGTTTCTCGTTCGGAATCCTTTGCCGGAGGGCCTTCACATTTTCCATATTACCCTCCATTGCAGTCTATCAAGGCTAACCTTAATAGACCGCAGACAAATAATCACTCACCTTTTATTACAGTGAAATCAACGTTGAAACCCTTTCTGATTGTTGTACCATAGCAATCATATACAATTACAACTGATACATTTTCCTGAGGAACCTTAAATGAACCATTTGGAAGAACTATATCATACACAGGTTCTGCCTCAGCTTCGCCACCAACAACCTCAAGACCAGTAACATCCAGATACTTTTCAATTGTGGATTCAGAAATTGTTGTATCTGCTGCAACAGTCTCGCTGTTCTGTTCAACTGACAAACCACTTGGTTCAGACGATGCTACGTTTGTTGTTGAGCCAGCTGGAATGATGATATTCTCTGTCCATACCTTGCCTGTTTCTACATCATAGTAACTTATCGCAGCTTTCTGCTCAGCTGTTTTTACATCGTTACCATTAGTATCATCAACAGTGAAATCCTTGCTTGCTGATGTAACCTGATAAGTATCAGCTGTATCAATAGTTCCCTTTGAAAGCTCAATTGTTGTCTTATTTGCTCTGACAGCCTTTACAGTGTATGTTACCGTATCTCCCGCAAAAAGTTTTACAGCCTTAAGCTGATCATACGTTCCAGCTGTAAGAATAGACTGATCCGCCTCAACATCTCCATCAACAACTCTCGAACCAGTTACAGAATAGCGAACCTCAAGACCTGTGATACTTGTATCAGGCTGCACAGCATCAACAACTGTAATTGTGAAATCTGCTGTGGAATTCTTTACATCATACATTTTACCATCTGCAAGCTCATAAGAAGCAACCTTTACAGTATATGTTTCGCCCTTCTCAAACTTGTCAGTTGTTTCCATTTTCTCAGTAGATGTGCCTTCATAAACATCGAGAATATAATCAAACTTTCCAGCAACTTCATCAGCAAGTGTGAAGCTCTTCGATCCATTCTCATAATTAAGTGTGAATACAGGATCACCAGCAAATGAAAGAACCTTTGCCTTTACTGCAGCAGAAATATCATGGATTGCTGAAAGCAATGTCTCATCAACAACAGTAACATTTGAAGCACCTGTGATTGAAACACTCGTAACTGTCTCAAACTTTACAGTATCGACTCCAATTACAGGAACAGTCTTTTCCGTTGTATTAAAGTCAAGCTGAGATGTTACAGTATAGCCCTCTTTCGGCTCGTCAGCTGGTGTGACTATTACTGCACCAGGAACTGTCTCAGGCTCACCATCAGTATAATGGATGATTACGTTGAATCCGTCCTTTGTAGGGATTTCGCCTTTAATAAAATCCTTGACCTGTACAATTTCAAGATATGATACGTCTTTATCTGTAGGCCAAGCTATTGTCTGTGGCTCACAAGCTGTAAATGCGAACAGCATAAGAGCTGCAAGCACTCCTATGAATACTTTCTTCAT
>JADIMT010000021.1 GCA_017694595.1 Candidatus Ornithospirochaeta stercoripullorum
GCTATCCTCTTCCTCCTCTTCCTCATCAAGGAATGAGAAGATCCTCGCACTGGAGGCAAGCGCATTCTGCAGCTCTGTGATAACTCCAGTGATCTCATTGAATGGCTTTGCATACTGACTTGCATAGCTCAAGATGGACATAAGTGAACCGACGCTCATCATCCCCATCAATGCGGAGATTCCGCCTGAAAGCGCCACGCCTGTATAGACAAGCGAATTGACGAACCTGGTGACAGGATTTGTCAGAGATGAGTAGAACGTGGCGAGCAATGAACATTCAGCCCATTGCCCATTGATCTCATCGAAGCGCCTCTGGTTCGCATCCTCCCTTCCATATGCGCTCACCACGCTCGCTCCTGCGATCATCTCGTTGATGAAAGAAGTCTGCTCACCCCTCTTCTCGCTCTGCTTATAGAAAAGAGAGAATGTACGCTTCGCGATGAATGAGGCCGTGAAAAGCGAGACAGGAGTAACAAGAAGCACAACAAGCGCCACAATCCAGTTGACGGCAAACATAGCAATAAGAGTGAAAAGGATTGTAAGTACTCCCGAAAAGAGCTGTGTGAAGCCCATCAGAAGTCCATCGGAAACCTGATCCGCATCATTGACGATTATCGAGACAATATCACCATGCGGATGGCTATCCACATATGAAAGCTTCATATGCTGCAGATGCTCAAAAGCTTCTTCCCTGATATCCCTAGAAATACCATAAGCCATGCTGTTGTTCACTCTGTTCATCAGATACTGCATCAAAGCAGCGGTACACGATGAAGCGCACATCCAAGCAACAGCTTTGAAGAATGCTTTCCCATCTCCCCTCGTGATAGCATCCACTGCCATACCCGTCAGAAGTGGAAAAGCTGTCGTAGCAAGAACAGAGAAGAATGCAGTGACTAGCGATAAAACAAGCAACGTGCGATACGGGCCTGTGTATTTGATCACGCGCTTAAGGACAGCGTAGTTCTTATTCCTTCCCATCCTGCCCTCCAAACTGCGAATCATAGATCTCTTTATAAATCTTGCTCGTTGAGAGAAGTTCCTCATGGCTTCCGGATGCGACTATGCAACCCTTATCAAGCACGAAAATCCTATCCATTGTCCTCAGCGAGCCAGCCCTCTGGGAAACTGTTATTAACGTCATGGATTTCCTGTCCTGGAGATTATGGCGCAGTTTCGCTTCTGTCGCGTAATCGAGAGCAGATGAAGAATCATCGAGAATCAGGATCTCCGGCTGTCTTACAAGCGCACGGGCAATCGAAAGCCTCTGCCTCTGACCACCTGAGAAATTCTTTCCACCCTCTTCCACTGGAGCAAGGATTCCATTCTTTTTCTCCATCACGAACTCATAAGCTTCAGCAGCTTTCAGCGCCTCCACAATCTCATCATCGCTTGCATCTGGCTTTCCCCAGGCGATATTGTCTCTGATGGTTCCTTTGAAAAGCACCGCCTTCTGCTGCACATAGCCAATGAGGGAGCGGAGCGCATGGATGTCCCAGTCCTTTACACGATGTCCAAGGACACTGACACAGCCATCCGTTGCATCATAGATGCGTGGAATAAGCGACACAAGCGTTGTTTTGCCACTGCCCGTTCCCCCGATAATCCCGACTCTCTCGCCTCTTTTTATAGTGAAATCAGCAGACTTAAGAGATGGTTCTCCGCCTTGACGATAAGTCATGGAAACGGCTGAGAATACAACAGCATCGGATTCCTTATCTTCTTCTGTATAACCTCTCTCGCTGACGCTTAGCGATGGCTGGATCTCAAAGACGCTGTTTATACGCTTCCACGAGGCAACTGCCCTTGATATCGTCACGATGAGATTGGCAAGTTTTATCAGCTCTGTCAGTATTTGCGTCATATAGTTAACGAGCGCTACGATGCTTCCGACCTCAATCATACCGGAGAGAAAACGCTCCCTCCCCCAATAGACGAGCAATGCAACTGCCAGATTCACTGTGACATAAGTCAATGGATTGAGGAGCGCTGAAATGCTACCTGTAGATAACTGGATATCAACCAGAGAGGAAAGGGATGAAGAGAACTCAGCTTCCTCGTCCATTTCTTTGCCGAAAGCTCTCAAAACACGTATGCCTGTCAGATTCTCCCTTACTCTGGCAAGTATCCCATCGAGTGCCAGCTGCGCACGCCGATACATCGGGACAGTGAAACGCATGATGAGAAAGACTATCAAGGAAAGGAGAGGTATGACTACAGCAAATGTCAGCGCAAGGGAGCTATCTACAAGAAATGCTGCAGCAGCGGCACCGAAGACGACAAACGGAGAACGCATGAAAAGGCGCAAGAACATATTTATACCGTTCTGCACTAGCGTTGAATCGTTAGTCATACGGCTTATAAGCGTCGCACCGCCAACTCTGTCCCTGTCGCTCTCCGAAAGGCTTGCTATATGACGAAAGAGCGCGCTCTTCATCTTCAGCGTGAAACCTATAGCGGCTTTAGCTGCAAAGTACTGGGCAGTGACCGAAGAGACAAGCCCTGCTATGCCGAAAGCCACCATCAAAAGCGCCATCATCAGGACATGATGCATATCCCCTTTCGCTATACCATCATCGATAAGCGAAGCAACAGCCAACGGAACTGATAACTCAAATACAACTTCCAGAAGCTTGAAAAGAGGCGCTAAAACGGCCTCTTTTCTCCTTCCTTTCAAGAATGTGAAGAACAGCAAGGCTCAGCGGATGAAGTTTGTCTTTACCGGCTTCTCCAGCTCCGGCAGAGGAAGCGCCGCTGCATTGAGCGCTTTGATCACATACGCCATGTTCTCTCCGAGGATGCGCATCGTCTGCATTCCTTCTTCATCCTGCCTCACTTCCTCTGGAGTATTGCCATGCACCATATTCCAGTAATTGGAAGAGACGACAAGCATCTGTGAAATCGTGAAGTACTTGTTGAGCACATCGAACGATGCGCTTGCTCCGCCACGGCGGCAAGAGACAACAGCCGCACCAGCTTTCATCCTCATCTTCTTCGAGATTCTGTTGAAAACCTCATCGAGGAAATATACCACAAGCCCGGATGGAGATGAGTAATAGACAGGAGAACCTACGACAAGACCATCAGCCTCCGCAATCTCCTGAGCCGCTGCCTCTATCTCAAAGCGGTCAAAGCTAGCATGGATGATCTTTGTCTCAACACCGTTTTTCTCCAATGCATCAGCAACTTCCTTGAGTGCTGTATAAGTGCACATTGCCTCTCTAGGCGATCCGTTCACAAGAATAACCCGCATCAGTACCTCCCCAGGATTTCCAAGACTCTCTCGCTGCCACAGGCTTTCAGGAATGAAGCAAGCTTAGGTCCCTTATCCTTTCCGATAAGCGCCTGATAAACAAGCGTGAAGAACTCAGCATTCTCCATTCCATTATCCTTGGCTGCCTGATAGATATAAGCAGAGAAATCCCTTTCAGAAAGATTATCAAGATAATCACGGACAAAAGAGCTTAGCTCCCTGAGCGCTGCTTTCCCCTTCTCATCTGTCTCGCAAAGCTCACCGGGAGTGCGAAGAGAGAAGCGGAACTCTTCCGGAGCATACTTTTCAATCCAGTTCCAGGCACAAGTCATGCGTACTTTCAGCCTCTCTTTCTGGCTCTCTGTAGCATCTGAAAGCCTAGCAAGAACTTTATCCTGGTCTCCTGCGTAAATTTGCAGATAATTGCATAGGTGCCTGAACGGTATCTGGTATCCAGGCTCTGTCGGAATCTTCTTGTCATCAACCTGTGACAACTCATAGATACGCTTCTCTTTCTCAGCTTTCTTCTCATTCACATCGATTAAGCCGAAATAGATACGTTCAGTATTATCATAATCCTCATAGATTTTGAGCACATCGAGATCGAAAGAGATTGCAAACTCTGCAGATGGCCTTGTTCCTACAAAGAGATAACGGACTATCTCTGGCGTATAGACTTCAAGAACATCATAGAGATCGACAACGTCCCCGCTGGATGATGAAATCTTGCCACCATGGCCTTTAATCTGCACAAAATCATAGCGCATCGTCACAGGAGCTTCACCGCCGAAGACTTTGACGACATTCTTCGATGTATCATAGGAACCGCCTTCTGTAAGATGATCCTTTCCACCCGGCTCAAAATCAACACCTTCCTTGACCCATCTCATAGGCCAGTCGATTCTCCATGGCAGCTTCGTATTTGGAGTCTTGCGGATATCAATAGTCTCCACATCGCCTGTCTCATCATCGCGATACGTGAGATTATAGCCACCATCCCAGTCCAGGACAGTCGTCGTGTCTTTATTTGTGAATGACGAAAAGACAGCTACAGGCCACCATGAATCTGGAAGCGGTTCCGTTCTGTATTCATTGAGTATGGTTCTTATCTCATCACGATGCTCAAGAGCGTGCTTGATATCTTCAGCATAGTATCCACTTCGATAGCGCTCAGCCTGGTAAAGGAACTCAGGGAATACGCCTACAGCTGGCAGAATTTCCTCAACGGCTTTCTCATTCGCCCTGGCGTAGTTCTCAGCTTTGCCCCTTGTATCTGGAACAAGCGTGATAGGAAAACGCAGATAAGACTCAAGCTTCTCTGGCTCTGGCATGTTCTTTGGGACTTTTCTGAAAACATCATAATCATCCCAGCTATAGATGAAACGTACGTTCTTACCCTTCTCGCGCAGTGCTCTGACAACAAGCTCTACTGTGATGATCTCGCGGAAATTCCCGATATGCACCGTTCCGGATGGAGTAATTCCGGATGCGCATGTATAAAGTTCCTTCTCACCTTTTTCACGGATAATCTTATCTGCAGTTATATCCGCCCAGTGAGTACTCTGATTCTGCTTCTCGTTCATATAAGAAATTATGCACTTAAGAGCGATGACTTTGCAACACACTGCAGAGCGCTTATAATGCAGCTATGAAAAGAATATTAACGCTGCTTATAGCAGCTAGCATTACGATAACAGCGCTCTCAGCAGAGATGGCATCCTGGTACACAGCAACAGAACCAGGTTATTTCACGGCAAGCGGTACTCTCTTCAACGACAACCAGAAAGGAGCTGCTAGCAATACATTGCCGCTTGGCAGCGTAATCGAGCTGTCCAATCCAGAGACAGGAGTCAGCACTGTAACTACTGTAATCGATACGCTTCCAGAACTCCCAGAGACTCGGACGCTCGCCATCACAATGGCTGCAGCTGATGAGCTCAGCATGGCAGAGACAGGCATAGCGGATGTCAAAGTATCTGTTATCAGAGAAGGGACTATCGAAAAGGAAAGCGATAGCAATACAGGCTGGTATTACTTCGATCTTGGAGTTTTCACAAATACGCAGGAACTGGCTGTCAAATACAGCAGATTAAGGGAAAACGGCCTGAAACCTTACATCGAAGTAGAAGATAACGGTGTGCATCTATATGTAAGACATGTAGTGCAATACCAGTTAAGGGAAGCAGACGATCTAATTGCACTCTCAGGCATCGATTTTACAGGAGAACCTCTTCCTGAAACAAACCCATATTCCTGACAGTTCCCACATGCAACAGGAAGTTGTCCGGGATATCCCGGACATACTTTCAGAAATCAAGGAAAAAGGTGAAAGAACCTGAGTATCTGGTGTCGCCTTTAGCGAAATTACGTCCATCACCAATCAAATACGCAGCCTGGTAGCCCAAATCTATGATATCGAAGATGGAGATTGTGAACTGCGCACCAGTGGAAGCTAAGAACTGTGAACCCGGATTCGTAGTATTAAAGTAATTCCCGCATCCATAGCCCATATCAAAGAAGAGATTTATTCTCAGTGCAAGCCCATCAACACCCATATCAGGACCAGTGAGCCTGATATCAAAATTGTTGACAACATAGAACTCCATCCCATATGTATAGTTGCTATAACCTCTGACCTGGCGGCCAAGAGAACCAAGCTTCTGCACATATGTCGGCACAAGATTTCCTGAAAGCCAGTTCAACCTCAATCTATCTGCGATTACGACTGAAAACCAGCTCATCTTCTCTGTCTTGTACTGATACAAAGTCTTCGCACCCACCCCTTCCAGCGTAAACTGATAGAAATCAGCTTTTCCATCCAGCGCTGCATTAAGAGCATATGGCGACCAATCAACATTGAATTCCACAGTGAAGCCATCATTTGTGGAGAGCGTATCCTCCATTGCATCAAGGAAGAAATTAAAGAAGAGATTCGTACCAAGGTACTGATGATTACCGCGCAAATCCGGATAGAGACGATCCGGGAAATCATTCCCGGCAGAATTGTAGTGTGTGAAGAACTCATCAATCGTCTCAACACCTACCTCATCACCCCAAGCCTGCTTCGTGCTGTCTGAGGCCATAGAATCCCTTGCTACTTCATACCTGCCTTCATAGCCAATGGAAAGCGTAATCAGATCCTTATCCCCATAAGGTGAGTCCAGAAAGCCCTGATTGAATCTCAAGCTCCATGTCGTCTGAATAACATCAAATGAAAGAGGATTCATAGTGGGATCCTCTTTGCCTGTGTCTGGATTTATCCAGAATCTTCTTTCTATATAACCACCGCCAGCTGTAACCTGGATTTCTGTCCGGTTGCCCTCCATCAGCTGCAATCCAGTATACCCCGCTGTGACTTCGCCATAAGTTGGAATGAAGCCAATAAGAATCTCTGGATGCTGATCAATCGTTCCATTTATAGTCCAGCTATCATTGATATCAAAAGCTGCAATACTTGCAAGCGCAAACACGGATAGAACAAGAAAAGCAAGAATCTTTCTCACGTTTAATCCTCCCTGATGATTTCCCCTTTCCTGTTAATTATCCACAAAATATTAAGCCAATAGCAAGAGAGTGCATGTTAATTCTGTTAGCAGTAGCTTGTTACAGCTTCTGCATGGGCTTATAATTTTCATCCATGGAAGACAGAACTATCAGAATCATCACAACAGGCGGCACTTTCGATAAACATTATGATGCTGTCAAAGGTGAACTTACATTCAGAGAGAGCCATTTGCCAAGAATTCTAAATCAATCCAGAGTAACGTTGCCAATACATCTCGATGCGCTTTTCGCTGTCGACAGCCTTGTAATGACAGAAGAGCAAAGAGCCAGCGTTGCAGACAATGCGATTGCCTCCGTTGAGGAACTCGTTGTAATCATCCATGGAACAGATACGATGGTCAAAACTGCGCAGCTGCTGGAATCTAAACTACCGGAACACGATAATCATGTCTATCTATTCACAGGCGCCATGATTCCATATGCATTGGAAGAGAGCGACGCTGTCTTCAATCTTGGCTGTGCAATAGCATCTGTACAACTGCTCTCCCCTGGTGTTTATATTACAATGGGTGGCCGTATATATAGCGCTGACAACGTAAGAAAGAACAAAGAAAAGGGGATCTTTGAAGTAATCTGAGCAAAAAGACCTGTTATTGACACGTTTCTTTTCACAAGAGAGAATGCTACGTCATAAATATAATTGTAAAAAGGATAAAACTATGAAAGACAAAGGCTTCTTTGCAGAATTCAAGAAGTTCATCTCCAGAGGCAATGTTCTGGATATGGCAGTCGGTATTGCAGCAGGTGCTGCTTTCACAGCAATCATCAATTCTTTTGTCAATGATATCATCAATCCAATCATTGGCCTTTTGATTGGAGGTGTGGATTTTTCAGAACTTCAGATTGTACTCAAGCCAGCGACAGAGACAACTGCTGAAGTCGCCATCCGTTATGGCATGTTCATCAATGCGATCATCTCATTCATTATCATCTCATTCGCCCTTTTCCTGATGATCAAAGCATTCAACAAGCTTGCAGATGCAACTAAAAAGAAAAACGAAGAGGCAAAAAAAGCTCCAGCTGCGCCACCTGCAGACATCCAGCTTCTTACTGAAATCAGAGATTTGCTGAAGAAGAATTAAACCAAGAAAGCTGGTAGTCAAAAGCCCCTTGAATTTATCGCACATAGCTGGTAAATTATCACAAGTTGTCAGTTAGACAACAAGGGCCTTTAGCTCAGCGGTTAGAGCAAAGGACTCATAATCCTTGGGTCGTGAGTTCAAATCTCACAGGGCCCACAAATTTTAGTTTCCCTAATTGGGTGTTGGTAAAAGAGTTAGCGCAAGAATCTTAAACAGCCAATTAGGAGCATCCAAGGTGGCTGTAACCAAAAGTGTAACTACTTTTGGTTACAGTTTTCTTTTGCTCCACAGAAGGGAGACGGCATGAGAAATCCATTTCAGCTCTATACCCGTAAGCTTATAAGCAAGTGCGGACACACAAAAAAAGTGTTTTATGTGCGTTATTGGGATTATGAAAAAGAAAAATATTTTTGCACTAAGAGCATTAATGAGCTTAGCTTTAAGCTAGGAGACAGGTCAGGCAAGAATATAAAAACAGAGGTACGTGCCTCTGCGATAGCTCAAGAAGCATTGGATAAAGGGCTTATTTTTGAGAACAATACATCTACAAAAGTGTCCTTTGAAGCATATGCTCGCAAGGTATGGGATTATGATACTTCCGACTACATACGTAGAAAGAATCAGGAAAAAGCAGGAAGTATTAGTAGAATCTATGCCGATGGGCAATTAGGATGGCTTATTAGAGAGGTTTTCCCCTATATCAGCAAAGGCATGGATATAAGAGAGTTCACAGCCTCAGTTGCGGAAAACATCAAGGATAGAATGATTGATGAGCATAAAGCTTCATCCAGTATAAACAAAACTCTTCAAGCAATTAGAACCCCGCTCAATGAAGCATATAGAACAGGAGTGATAACAGTGGAAATTGCACCAAGGATTAAGAACATAGCTATAACGCATAAGAAGAAAGGCATCCTTACCTCTCTTGAAACAAAGAAACTTGAGACTTATCTGAATGAGACAACAGAAAAAGGGTCTTATGATCGTAACCGCTTTCTTGCCATAGCATTAGCAATACATACAGGCATGAGAGAAGGAGAAATACGAGCTTTGAGAGACAGCGATATCTCTATAACAGAGAATGGTGAAATAGCAGTTATAAAAATAACTCATGCCTACAATGATAAGGATAAACTTAAAGCTCCAAAAGGAAAAGAATCAAGGATTGTCCCTGTTCCGATAAACCTAGCCAATGAGATAATCCAATATTCAAGGTTATCTGAAGGAACTGAGTATATTTTCCATTCTGCAGCAAAGGTTTCTGTACCTGTATCGCCTCAACTTATGTCTAAATGGTTTAAGGAAGCTTTAGAGAACATTGGTATTAGTAAAGAAGAACAAAGTATGCGTAATCTTTCTTTTCATTCTCTGAGGCATGGATTTGTAACAGCAACAAGGGATGCAGGGCTTTCAGGAACTGAGAGGAAAGCCCTTTCTGGGCATAAATCAGAAGCCATGCTCGACCATTATACAAAAGAGACTGTAGAACATTTAAAAAGGACTATTGAGCAGATAGAGAATGTCATTCCTTTTAATTTTTAGGGAATTAAAGTTAAAAAGCCTCTCTTGTCGGTATAATAAAAATATCGAGGAAGATTATGAGAACAAGAGCAGGCTTTTACACATCTAACACATATTTTATTCCAAAATATTTAAAGAATAAACTTATCAATGATAACCTTCTAGTTAATGAATCATCGGCATATAAACTGGATATTGAATATGCAGAAACACCTGCTATTAAATACACTCCAGATCTAAGCTTAGGAGAGGCTACCACTCCACAATCTCCTACTGAAGAACAGGAAACTTCTTCAGAGGGATGTATGCCAGTTCTAACCTCGAAAGATCAATATGATATCCCCATACATTTACCTGATGTAGCCATATATACTGATAAAGTAGATAATTTAAGCAATAAATATGCTTCTGTTAAAAATATAGATGAGACTCTTCCTGTTTGCCTACCTTATGGGGCAAACATCATTACAGATCCATATGAATTTGCTATTAAAGCAGGACTTTTAAAGAAAGTTCGTGGCGGATATATGCCTCAATATGCAGGACAGATAAGAAGTATACAAAGCTTTCTTGTGGCATGGAATGATGCGATGATAAAATACCGGACGAAGTATAATGCTTACGCCCCTGCTCTCCCTACACCAAGAGATCTTTCACGGAAAATAATAGTACCCCCACGTAAAAAGAAATCTGGTTCAAAGAATGCTGGTACCAAGAGATTTGTTTCAGAGGATGGAGTGCGTCAGTATCTGAAGAACGCGGGCATCCCTGTTTCTAAGCAGTAAATCTACTTTGGCATAATTATATATATCTACTGTATTTATTCTGAAGGATTTTATTAATAAACTGGGAATAGTTATCAACTCCTATCATTGTTAATCTTTGGGTATAAAAATATTGCGCTAACTATACCAACACCTTATTAGAGATGAAACGTATAGCAAGAAAAGGAGAAGATAAGTATGCAAAATGCAATGCTTAACGTCAAAGAGATATCCAAAGAACTTGGGGTCTCTATTCCCACAGTCAGAAGCTGGATCAAAAACGGCAAAATACGATACAGAAAAGTTGGGAGATTTATAAGATTCACACGGGAAGATATTAATGACTTCATAATCACAAAGGAGCCAAAGAAATGAGAGATGAATCTATTACATGGGTTCCTTCTTCTACAGAAAGAACTTTCACATCCTACATCAATCATGAAAATTCAGCAGATGGCAGGATGCCCAAGAAAGTAGTAACACATACTACTGTGGAATCATACATACCGACCCTTAACAGTCTGGTTAAGAATGCTTTGGATCTATCTGACTTCGAGAAGGCTATGCCCTTCTCGGTCAACATGTATGACAATGGCATATGCGAAGGTATAGACAAGGTAACATGTTCCCTGCCTTTGGACTATGTTGATATGAATTCAAACTTCAAAACTTATACGGGGGGATTGGTTTCATTAAGGCAAAGGGGACGCTTCCTTATCATGGAAATCCATGGGGAATATATTGATCCTCTTTGCAACCTTAAAGAGCATATCCTAAGGGTCATAGATTATCTTGCATTCACTGCAAGAATCTTCAAGCAACCAGTCAAGAGAGTACAGTATACAGAAGTATTCTACCGTGATGACGATCTAAGTGGAGAGGGGCCTTGGTCTATCTATGAAGATAACCCTCGTGAAAGATTCGGTGAAAAGGAAGTCACGTTTTCATATGATATGAATATGTCACGTCAGGAGTTCATAGAGCTTGTTTATCAGCATCTTCATTTGTCCTGCATAGAGTTCTATACCGACAGTACAGATGCATGGCGATTATATAAGGCAGATCATCCAGGCTATATCAGAACAGCTGAGGGAACTATCTACTCTATTGATTTAAAGCGTGATAGAAAGACAGCTCGAATCTATTCACGTTCCGTGCTGTCTATATACGATAAGAAAAGGCAGTTGAGTGAGGTAAAGAATATAAACATAGCAGAGGATTCTTTAATAAGGTTTGAGGTACGGGTTCATGATAGACAATTTGCGCTTCTGAGGGATAAAAGGATCCTTGATAATAACTACTATCAGCTGGTAGATATTATGGCTGGAAGCGTTTGCAACAGGCTTATTCGCTATTCCAGAGGCGAGGCTTTCTCATTGTTTTCTGAAATTGTGGAGAAACTACCACCTAGTGCTTACGCCCTGAAAAAGTTTCTTCCTGCCTCAGTACCGCAGAAAATAAACGCTTAGATTATGCCCTCTTTTGCGAGGGCTTAATTCTTATCAATAGATATCATTTGAAAGTGGCTCTTAGTACCAGTAGTAAATATAATTATATTCATGGATAATCTTAGACCCTCTAAGACCATTATTTAGAAATATAAGATCATATATAACCCATCATATAATCTTTCATCGCTTAATATCCTTATACTTCTTAGATTCACCTATATGTTTTTACACTAGGCTATAGGATATAAAGCTTTTAAGACCTAAACACATAATATAGAGACTATATTATTCAATATTACCAGTCCTAATTTGGTTTAAATAATTCTTAAATCTATTCCTATAGCCTTTTAAGGAAAATATGCCTTATAAGGGTCTAAGCTAAAGCAAACAAGCAGATGCTTTATGTGTTCTTAATCCCTTAATTCTCTTATCTTCCTTAGATTGGCTTATTACAGGATAAGTCTTCTTGCTCTCTATTCATTCAGCCCTTCACACATACAGGAAAGAAAGCTCATAGAAAGCTCACAGAAAGCCATACAAAGGGTCTTTAGCTTATAAATGTTCTTTCACGGTATTTGATAAAGAACCTCTCAGAACCGCAGGAAACAGCCTCTGAAGGGAAGCTATGAAAGCCAGCTAGAGGTTTTATACTAATACTGGCTTTGTTCCTTCTTCCTACATAATGCTGCAGATTATAAGAAAGGCTATAAGTCTTAGGATTCCATTACCTGCGGGGTAAGGCTTTTATGCTGAAGCTAAGGTTGATAGTGTCTTATTTCCTCTAAGTGCTATGTGATCCCAGCCTCTGTCAAACAAGACATATGCTCTTGCATTAAGGACTCTTCTAAAGGCTGTGGTTTATTGTGATTTTGCTCTTACCTTACAGCCATTTATAGAGCATCAAGACAGACGCTTCAGAAAAGGCTTACAGGCGATTCTTCGTAAAAGATAGGAATTTATACTATAACAGATAGAGAATGTGCTGATGACTCAGGAAATAGCCTCTGGAGTGAATCCTGAAGACAAAGAAACAGGCTATAAGCCTTGAGAGCCTATAGCCTTGATATAATCATATGAGATTGTCCATTACCACTCTGAATTCTGTAGTATAAGGGTTATAGGTAAGGTATTCTTCTTTTCCTTTATCATTTCCCTTTAAGGATAAGAGACTTGCTTTCTCTCCATCTCTCTTAAGCAGGAAGAAAGCATCGGCATAGGTGCTGTCTGTTTCATTTCCTTCGCTTCCTCTTGGGATCTGCTCTAAGACTATGACAGCTACATTCAGCCTTTCCGCAAGGGCTTTCAGTTCCTTAAGGATATCCTTCCCTTCATTCCTTATAAGCCTCAGATAATCTATGATGACTACTTCTGCCTTGCCTTCATTGTGTATCTTCTCTATAAGGGCTATTACCTCAGATAAGGAAGGAGCTATCATATCTCTTATTGTAAAGCGACAGAGAGCTAAATCAGCCTTGGTTTCAGCAAGCTTTTTCCTTTCTTCCCTTGAAAGGTTATCTTCTCTTATTTTTCTTAATTCTATCTGAGAGGCAACAGAAAGAATCCTCTCCCTTAGCGACTCCTCATCAAACTCAAAGGAGAGATAGATGGCTTGCTCATCCTTCTCGACAGAAGAGAGAAGGAAGTGAATCCCTAGTGCTGTCTTTCTTACAGAAGGAGCTGATTCGATAAGGGATAGGTTACCCTTCTTTTCTAATGTGTATTCCATTGTGATTGGATCTAATTTTTCCATGATATTAAATAGAGATTTTTATTCCAGAACAAGGATGCCTTGGGAAACTTTTCTCTCTATCATAAGTAGTGGGGCATGAGTCAAACTCTCCATGCCCCTAGCATTTAAGTATCAGTTAGGTACAACTCTTACAGCTACTGCTGTTGCATTTGTTATGATTTCTCCTGAATCTGTAAATTCTACCGTATATGAAGGATAAATTATGAAGTGAGCTCCAATAGCTCTTGCATTATTTATAACTTCATATAGAGCGTTTCCAAGAGAAACATCGTATGGGTCAGTACTTGCTAAAGTAACATGCTCAAAGTTATCACCGAACTCATTTAGCAATAACTTCCCATACTTATGTGTATCTCCCTGTTCAGGGTTGTAGGCATTGACCCTACCTGTTCCTGAGACCTCTCCAAGTATCTCATACTTGGGATTATCAAGATCAGTCATATCATCTACGGCGATATACCTTGTTGGTATAGTGCTTTGACCTCCCGGTACATCTCTTTCCTCTTCTGTAAATGATGAAAAAGTTGAGCAGGAAACAAGGCATATAGCCATGATAGCAATTAATGCTAATAATCTGATTCTCTTCATATATCCTCCATTCTTTAATTGAAACAGCAAGTAAAACCTAATGATATTCTGGCAGTAGGCATGATTGGTGGCTCATACCATATCTTGTTCTCTCCTGCATTCCTAGATTCATCAAGGAACTCATAGAAAGCTCCAATAGCTATATCTGTCTTGAATCCCAAAAAGCTATTGAACATGAATGTATTATTCATGACTAATTCTGCTCCAAGACCAAAATAGCCATTGTCAAACAGCACAACTCCATTTGTATCCAGGGTCAATCTGTATACTTCTCCATCATAAAGCTTGAAGGATGCCCCTGCTGAAAGCTGACACCTGTTATAGTTCCACCAAGCGTAGGCTTCATAATAATATGCAAACCCTACGAATAACCCTATTTTTGTAAACTGGGCTTGATGATTCTTCCAGTTGGCTTTCTCTAATAACTTTTCTTCTCTGCTTATTGAAGAGTTAATGTCTTTTATATTCTTCTCTGCTTGTTTCACATCTAGGAATGAATTTATCTCTGCAAATAAAGCTGATGCATCAGAATCATAGGTTGATAGTCCTTGCAACTCTGTATTAATGGCAGATATCTCTTCATTGATTTCCGCAATGCTTGTAGCGGCATTATTATCTATTTCCGCAAGTTTCTGATTTGCTTCTTCCTGTATCCTGTTTATCTGAGTTTCTATAGGATTTATTCTTTCTGCAGCTTCAGCGGTGATGCGTTCAATTTCCTGATTCTGTCTTTCCGTCAAGGATGATGCTTCTGATTCGCTTATTATATTGTTCCCGCTATCAACATATGTTCCATACCTAGTCCTGCGTACTGATGTGGCCTCAATGGAAGCAATATCATCTGATAGCTTATCTTTTATATCTGTTATCTCTTCGGAAAATGGCTGTATGGAAATAGCCATTGTATTTCTTATTTCCTCTTTTTCACTTTCAGCAGTATTTTTTATATCTTCTATTTTGGATTGAAGAGAGATAAGCCTTTCATTAGCGGCTTGTAGAATGGCTGTTTCTTCCTCTGTATATTCTCTGCTTTCAAGTCTTTCCTTTTCATAATTGTACTTATCAAATCTATCTTTGAAATCATTTAGATAAGACAGGATATAGCTTTTATCAGGGGAGATCATACTTGTATATCTCCCTGTTAATATGTCTTCTATTTTTAAATACTGTATAATATCAAGCTTCTCTTCTTCCTGCTGTAAGGCCAATCTTAATTCATCAAGCCTTGCTGTATCAGGAGACTGAGAAACATAATCATTTTCTTGGAAAAAGATTTCAGAAGAAAGTCTAATTGGGGCAAAAATATAAGTATCGTGATTAACTTCTCCAACAAATCCTGCATCTAAGGATACTCTATATTCATTTGCGAATAGTGGTGAAACAAGTAAAACCAAGAAAAATAATATAAGGTGATGCGATTTCATATATCAACTATAGCCTATGTCTCGGCACAAGTATAGTGTTGCTTCAAACTCATGTCGACTACCCTCAGATTATGAGATTGGCAAAGGAGATATTCATAGAGAATCTGAAAGCCCTGAGAACTGCTAGGGGGCTGTCTCAGGCAAAGCTGGCTGAGATGGCGGATCTGTCACCGAGCATCGTCAGTGATATAGAGGTAGGAAGAAGAAACCCAACCCTGACTACAATAGAGAAGATATCCTTAGCTCTTGATGTCCCTGTACAGCAGTTATTCTATGACTCTCAGGCTGATTACCCATTGAGTGGAATAGACTCCAAGGAAGAGCTTAGAACCATTCTGCATAAGCTTGTAGATAAAGCTATCGACGGCTGATAAATCACACATTTCCTATTGACTGAAGCATTCATGGGCCTTAGGATGGACCCGCCATAAAGAGTATGTGAGGGACAAGCCCTATGACCATACAGCAACCTGCTATTAAGGCAAGGTGCTAAAGCTTGAACGATGGTAAAAGCTTTTCCTCATCTCTTTATGGCAGAGGGAGGAAAAGCGATGAAACCAATAATCACTACAAGTATTCCAGTCTATCCGGGGACGCAGAGGATAGGAGGACAATTCTCTGCAGGAACAAACAGGCTGAATCAGCCATACAGGGACAAGAGATACAGGAGAGAATATTCACCAGAGGGTATAACCATCATCTCTGACAATCTCTATGAGAAGCTTGATAAGGAATACAGCGATATATTAGCAGAGCTTCTTAAGGATTTTGACTACAGGAAGCATGTGATAGACAGAGGAGGAAGGCATGCCTGCTATCCCTTGGAGAATGGCAACAGAATATCATTCCTGCGGTTTGACAGGTTCTTCATCGGATCACAGGGAATGAGATTTGTAAGTTCAGGGCTTGGACAGGAGCAGTTCTTCACATATGTGGAAGAGAAGGATGAACCCGATTTCTCTATGCCTGACCATGAGGCTCTGAGGCAGATGGTCTTCAATAATGAAGAAACATTAGGCAGTTTCCTTAATGAAGCCTTCCTTACCTGTGGTGCTCTCAATTTCAACAAGCTCTTCCGCTATGACAGAACGGCAATGATCCTGCCTCATACCGCAAAGAATGCTTCTGAGATATCCAAAGGAGACTGCCTTAATATTGCAGGCTGTTATCCCGGTTATGTGGAAGAAACAAGGAATATGGGAGAATATATCCTCGTATTCCTCTGGGGAGCAGATGGAAGCCGTCTTATTGCATATAAGAAAGGGCAGAAAGTCTCCTTGAGAGATAAGGCATTCAATACTGATGAGACTCCTGCAGCATCACTCAGGAAAGGCATAAAAATAGAGACAGGGCGTTCTGTCATTGAAATCCATGATATAGTGCGTAAGAGCGGTACAGAGCCTTTCCTGCATGTTATGGATAGACATGGCAAGACTGCTCTGATACTGCTTGATAACTCTGATGTGAAGGTTATTGGGTATGAGCCTATAGAGCCTGAAGGGAGTACTTTCGAGGGGATAAGAGAAGGCATTACGCTCCATTGGAGAGACAAGGATACAGAGGTCTTGGCAGTCTTCAAGTCAGATACGGATAGATTATGCCACCTTATCCTAAAGGATACAGTTACGCAGAAAGTCGGATATAGGGCGTTTTCCTATGACGCAGATATGAGCTTATGTAGATGAGGTCTGATATGAAGATAAGGAAATACGAAGGAGCAGGGATGATTCTCTATCATAGAGATGATAATGGGAATATCTCAATACTGCTTGAGAAACGCTTTGATGACCATACATGGGCTATTCCCGGAGGAGGATATTCTGATAAGGATAAGATCCTTCTGAATACAGCGATAAGGGAGACCTATGAAGAGACAGGCTTATCCATTCGGGGAGCTGACCATGTGAAGACATATAGGCTTCCATTCTTCACATACGCTGTGTTCTCTTCAGAGCTTGATAGAGAAGAGCTTCCTAAAAGGAACTGGGAGTCTGAAGAGATAAGATGGTTTCCAATCTCTGATCTCCCCAAAGGAATGAACATTATAACAGGAATTGAAATCAGGAACTTTCTGAAAAAGGATGAGAGAAAATGTGGTCTAAGGAACTGAGGGATTACACGCTTGAGCATTTCGGAGAATGTGGCTCTACATTTCTTAAGAGCCAGCAACCAAGGTTTTATGCTGTCGGCTTTGATAAGAAAGCAATATTTGAGGACTCACTTGATAAGATAATCCCTGAATCATATAGAGAATATCCTATAGTCCTCTTCAACAGGGCTGGCATGGGCTTCCTTACAGCCTATAAGAGTGTGAAGGATATGGTTAATGATGGCTGGGTAATGGACTGAGGAGGCCATGGATAAGCTCTGCACAAACATCAGCGGGGTGATGAAGCCCCTCCTTATATGTATCATTAGAGTGTACCCTATTGATAAACCTAAAAGACTCTGATTCGTGTATCAATAGAGTTGTTTCCTGATTCAGAAGTCTATCAGAAATGAAACAGACTCTATTGACAGACTATTTCTCCTTAAGCTATGGTCCCAGGACCAAAAACAGGAGGAGATATGAAAGTAGCTTATATAAGAGTCTCGACAGAGGAACAGAACACAGCAAGACAGGAAGAAGCTATTGAGGCTCAGGACATTGAGAAAGTCTTCATAGAGAAGATTTCAGGCAAGAACATGGAGCGACCTCAGCTCAAAGCTATGCTTGATTACGTAAGGGATGGAGATACCCTTGTCGTGGAATCATACTCTAGGCTTGCTAGGAATACAAAAGACCTTCTTTCTATCGTTGAGGAGCTTGAGAAGAAAGGAGTAGCCTTTATTTCCTTAAAGGAGAACATAGACACTTCTACACCGCAGGGGAAGCTCATGCTTACGATCTTTGCAGGATTGGCTCAGTTTGAGAGGGAATGCACTCTGCAGAGACAGAGAGAAGGAATAGCGATAGCCAAAGCAGAGGGAAAATATAAGGGAAGAAAGCCTGTAGCTATACCTGATAATTGGAATGAGGTTATAAGCCTTTGGCAGAAGGGAGAGATCACAGCAAAGGTTGCTCAGAAGAAGCTAGGGATGACTCCTGCTACATTCTACAGAAAGATAAAAGAGCTTTCCTAAAGCAGTAATCAGTGCTATATTATAGTCAGGTCGGACACCAAGCCGAACAGGGGCGAGTCCCCGCCATAGAGCCGGAGGAAGCCTTCGGCATTTTTTATTGAAGGGGCTTTGGTTTGTCTGTACTATCTATCCACATAGATGAAAGCGGTAATCTGAATCTTACCAATAGGCAGAATCCTGCTTACTGCCTAGCTATGGTATTCCATAACCAAGATTCTTCCATCTCCTCCGAGATAGCCTTCCTTGATAAAAGACTGACTGATATACAGTGTGAAGCCCCTTTTATTCATACAGCTCCTCTTATAAGACAAGATGAGCACTTTGCTGATGTGTCAGGTTATGAAAGGAAAAGGATCTTCCGAGTATTTGCTAGATTCATAGAACAGCTTCCGGTTTCTTATACTACATTCATAGTAGAAAAGAGCTTTTATGATAATGCAGAGCAGATAGAGAAAGCCCTAGAACATCAGATACAGAGCTTTATTCTGGAGAAACTGGAATACTTTCAGGGCTTTGAAAAGATAGTCGTGTATTATGATTGCGGGCAGGCTCTTATAAGCCGTATCCTAAGAGACACATTCGGAAGGATCTTTGGAAGCAGGATGGATTTCAGGACTGCCTATCAGAAGGACTATAAGCTTTTACAGGTAGCGGACTATATATGTACATTAGAGCAGTCCAGAATAAGATGGGATAATGGCAATCCTACAAAGTCCGAGCAGGTATTCTTTCTTTCAAGACAGAAGTTCCTTCAGAATTACTATAAGAAAATAAGCAGGAAGCACATCTGATATTCTCAATCCCAGTGTCACTAAAACTGTTACCAAAAATTTATATCAATTAATATCGGCAGATATTACTATATATCATTTAATTTGTTATAATGTATGTATAAATGTTACTAGCTATCACTAGCCAACACTCAAAAGGATGGACTCATAATCCTTGGGTCGCCGGTTCAAATCCAGCAGGGCCCACAACGAGAGCGGTATCCAAGGAGCCGCTCTTTTTTTTCATGCAAGTGATTGATATACCAGCAAAACAGGAAAACATCAAAACTATGCTTTTAAATCACAGTCTAATATATGGATTTTCGGGAAGAAATCTCACACCCAGCATTCGGAACGCAGAAGAGTACACTGATGCGAAACCCCTCTTACAGAGCAGTGCCTTTTTTGGAAATGCGGAACTGCGAAACATCTACACCTTCAAGCTTTAAAAGCTGAATCTTCCGGTCGATTCCACCAGCATAGCCCGTAAGATTTCCTCCAGCCCCTACAACCCGATGACATGGAATGATTATAGATATCTCATTATGTCCGACTGCCCCTCCTACCGCTCGCGCGGACATTGTCTCATCCCCTCTTTGAGAAGCCACCAGTTTCGCAATCTCTCCATAAGTCATAGTCTTTCCATAGGGAATTGAGCACATAATACTGCTAACGGATCTGAAAAACGATGAACCAGTCACATGCAAAGGAGGAGTGAAAGAAGGTTCATTGCCTGAGAAATAGACATCAAGCCATTCTTTCGTTTTTGATAGAATCTCACTGCATTTCTCCTGATGGTCCTCATCAAGATGCAATGCAAAATAACGCTGGCCTTCAAACCAGAGGCCAGTCAGACCGATATCATCGGTTGCAAGCATGATTCTTCCAAGTGGTGATTCGTAATAAGTGATATATTGCATTCAAACTCCAGAATCTATTCCTTTTCATCATACTCTGCCCAGCTTTACGCATCAAATTAGAAAGAAATTTGAGAGCTTTTATGTAAACCTACAATCATTTACATGTTTACATAACTGATTGCAACATGCTATTCTCCACTTCATGGAAAGCGTACTGCAGATCAACCATCTTTCACTCATCCTCAATGGTCGGAAAATACTCAATGATGTCTCTATGACGCTGGAACGAGGTTCATTTGCAGCTATGTGTGGACGTAATGGGGCTGGAAAAAGCCAGCTGCTTCGTTGTCTGAAAGGACTAAGAAAACCAGATACCGGAGAGATTCTCATAGATAATTGCAAAGCTGATGAGAAAACAAGGATGAAACGAATAGCACTTGTATTCCAGAATGCTGAAATGCAAATAGTAAGCCAAAGTGTCGAGAAAGACATAGCTTTTGGCCCTGAGAACATGGGACTGGAAAAAGATGAAGCCGAAAGAAGGGTCAAAAAAGCACTCTCTCTGATGGGGCTGACCGACAAAGCAAAACAGCGCCCCCAAACGCTTTCAGGCGGAGAACTCAGGAAATGCGCGATAGCTGGAATACTGGCAATGGAACCGGATGTGATACTGCTCGATGAACCATTTGCCAATCTTGACTATCCATCCACGCTTACTGTGATAAAAGCTCTGATATCACTCCACGAAAAGGGCTATACTATACTGGTAGTCTCTCATGAAGCTGAAAAATTTCTTGCACATACTGATACGCTTTTAATCATGGACAATGGTTCGATAAAAGAGGCTGGTACATCTTCACAGATATTTGAAAAGCTTGCCCATTATGATATTTACCTGCCTGAAAAATCCAGCTTTGAGGAACTGACATGGCTGAAGCGCTGATCTTCCACTATAGACCGGATAACAACCTTCTAACAGCCCTCAATCCGAACAGCAAGCTTACAGCTCTGCTTGCATACACTGCGATTGTTTCTTCAGCAAAGCCTATCGAAGCATTGATTCTCGCACTCATTCCCACGGTAATCGCAATAATGATAAGAATCCCAATACGAAAATATCTGAAAGAGAGCATCTTCTTCATCATTCTTGCTGCAGTGATGGGAGTCTCAACGTATTGCGCGGAGAGAAATGAGTTATCAGCAGCGTCTGCCACGGTCTCTTTCCTTGCAATGGTGCTCTCTGCGATACTGCTGACTGATACGACGATGCCTGATGAGCTTTCAAGATCGCTAGGTTCCGCATTGTCACATGTAATTGGGAAATATGCATATATGTTAGCGACTATCATGGAGATCACGTTAGCTATGATCCCTATAATCATTGATAGTTCAATCACGATATTCGAAGCCAGAAAGTCAAGGGGTGACAGAATACTACGCCATCCGCTCAAGTCAATCACCGAGCTTGCCATAAGCATATTATCGAATCTTCTCGATAAAGCAGAAATCTATACAGATGCACTCTACAGTCGTGGATACGATGTCTCAAAGCACCGTACATGTCTACCATACAAAATTAGGGACTGGATCATCATCGTTCTCAGCTTTTCCGCTTTGATTGCTTCAGTGCTGATATCCTGAAATTTTTGGAGGAAAAAAAATGGAAAGAAATCAGATAATGAAATGTGTGCTGGTTGCGCTGTTCGCTGCCTTGATTGCAGCAGGCGCTTATATAAAGATTCCACTGTTTCCAGTACCTGTCGTGCTTTCAAATCTCTTTGTGCTGCTAGCTGCAAGCTGTCTCTCTCCCCTTCTGTCCTTCTCTAGCATCATCGTTTACCTCCTGTTGGGAAGCATCGGACTTCCAATCTTCACATCAGGAGGTGGGATTGCGGCCCTTCTCGGACCTACAGGAGGATATCTTTTTGGAATGATTCCAGCTTCCATTGCAGGATCATTTGTCATGAAAGCAATGGAGAAAAGAATACGTTTGGCTTCCCTGCTCTCAGCGCTTGTTTCCACAGTCTTCATCTACCTTGTAGGATTACCTTGGCTATCAGTACAGGCAAAACTGTCGATGAGTACAACGATTATGTCAGGGCTTGTTCCGTTCTTAATCGGTGACACGCTGAAAATCATCGTAACGATGATTGCCACACCTGCAATCAGGCCAAGAGTCGAGGAACTCATAAGCAACTGAGGCATCTCCCTTCAAAAAGAGCAGAACTAAAAACTGCTTGAAGGTAGAATATTTAAAAATAATTCGTAAAGTACTTGTCATAACGAAACAGCAAAGGCTCTTGCAGAATATTTGACGTCTGGATGGTGAAATACATTGGAGGCATGAGAATCTACAGCAAGCTTAATGTCTCAATCAGGGTAAATAGCTTACGGACAATTCCCATGAAATACTGCATAGATGGAAAAAACCGTTGTCCACTTGCATTGATATGCTCCCCTTAAGTAAGACAAAGAAAAAATAGAACTTACTAAGGAGGAGTATATTTTATGGGCAGGAGACCTAAAGTTTCTCCAGAGATCAAGATTGAATATGTGGAAAGAATACTTGCAGGAAAGGCCTCGATAAAAGCAACTGCAAGGGAACTGGAAGTTCACATGAAGTCCGTTCAGGAATGGATTGCACTGTATAAAGCTGAAGGACGGACAGGACTGATTCCTGCCGGAATAAATAAAAATTACTCCAGAGCGACCAAAATAGCGGCAGCGCGTGATTATCTGGATGGGAAAGGATCATATCTTGCGCTGTGTGCAAAATATGGCATCAAGTCTCCAAATGTGCTTCAAGCCTGGGTAAAGGCATATAATGCTCATGGGGATTTGAAGTCAACAGGCGGAGGATTCATGATGAGCAGGAAGAGAACCCGGAATACCACATATGAAGAAAGAGTCGAGATAGTCCAATACTGTCTTTCTCATGATAACAATTATGGAGAGACAGCACTCAAGTATGATGTGACCTACAAGAATGTGTATCAGTGGGTAGCGAAGTACAGGGAGCTGGGTAATCCTGGGCTGGAAGACCGGAGGGGGAAAAGGCTGGGATCGATGCCAGCACGCACGCATGAAGAGGAACTGAGGGCAAAGATAGCGCAGCTGGAAGCAAAGAACCAGATGCTGCAGATGGAGAATGACCTACTAAAAAAGTGGAGGAGCTGTCGAGAAAGCGCTTTCACTGACCCGGCAGCTCTGTGAATACAAGTCAATGAAGGAACTATCCGAGACGAAAGGATACAGCATCAAGAAGATGTGCCGGCTTCTAGGAGTCTCACGTTCCGCTTATTACCATTGGCTTAAGAATCCTGAAAGCTTGAATGAGCGCGAGAACAGCAGGCTATCCAAGCTGCTGAAGGAGATACACGACAAGCACCCTGACATGGGATACAGAAGGCTCGGGGATGAGCTGAGCAGGAAGTGCGGATTCCGCATCAATGACAAGAGGTCTCTCCGTCTCTGTCGTGCCGGAAGGATTCAGTCATCGATAAAATGGAAACCGAAGTGCTGCACGAGAGCTGCTAAGGCTGCCGCACATATTGAGGACAATATACTCAACAGGGAATTCACAGCCAGTGCACCGAACCAGAAGTGGCTAACAGACGTCTCTGAGTTCAAATACTACGAGAATGATGAGATACGAAAGGTTTATCTTAGTGCCATTCTTGACCTGTATGACAGGAAAATAGTTGCATACAGGATAAGCGACAGCAATGATAATCCCCTGGTTATGAACACATTTTCAGATGCCTTCAGCAAGGAGCCTGAGGCTCGTCCACTCTGCCATAGCGACAGAGGATTCCAGTACACCAGCTCGCAGTTCTTCAGCCTGATGCAGGAGCACGGCTGCAAACACAGCATGTCCAGGATTGCCCACTGCATTGACAATGGTCCAATGGAAGGTTCCTGGGGAATCCTCAAAAGAGAGTCATATTACGGCAGAAAGTTCG
>JADIMT010000004.1 GCA_017694595.1 Candidatus Ornithospirochaeta stercoripullorum
GTGGAAGCAGAACTTCCATTCTAACCTCCTTTTGTTCCCCATAACTGGTTTACCTCCTTTTGTCCAGTATGGGGTTTTTTATTTGTTGAGGTAAGCTTTGCTGTACGGCGGAAGCTGTTTGAACGATGATGGACAGGTGAACAAAGAATTAAGCGGTTGTTGCCTTTCCCTCATGAGGATATAATTCTGAAAACAGCATGAAAATACACCAGGCAGATTTCTCTGAAGGGAAGGTGTCAGCTTTGATTTTGAGGGTGTCTTTTCCCTTGATAATAGCAGAGCTGGTGAATCTTCTTTATAACATGGTCGATAGAATCTACATTGGACATCTGGCTGAGAATGGGTCAGTTGCTCTGACAGGTCTTGGCCTTTGTTTCCCCGTAATCTCCTTAATCAGTGCTTTTGCCAAGCTTTTTGGACCAAATGGAGGTGCGCCGCTTTGTGCAATGGAGCGGGGTAAGGGGGATTATAAAGAAGCATCGCTTGTAATGGGGAATTCCTTTACGCTGTCCGTAGGAACAGGGCTTATCCTGATGTTCATTGTGCTGGTGTTCAATCGTCCGATTCTCTATGCGTTCGGTGCTAGTGATATCACATATCCATACGCACGGGATTATCTGATGATATATTCCTTAGGCACTGTGCCTGTACTGGTGACGCTGAGCATGAATGCGTTCATCAACAGCCAGGGCTTTGCCATGATTGGCATGGTCACCGTGCTGATTGGAGCTGGGATAAACATCGTCTTGGATCCCATATTGATTTTCACATGCTCTTTGGGTGTTAAAGGCGCAGCCATTGCTACTGTGTTCAGCCAGACTGTCTCATGTATTTTCGCTGTATGGTTTTTGTGTGGTAAGAATGTTCAGCTTAAGCTTAATTTTCGTGATATGAAACTAGGTGCTACCCGATGTAAGCGGATCATCGCTCTTGGAACAAGTGGCTTTACGATGGGTGCGACTAATTCAGTTGTACAGCTTGTATGCAACAAGTGCGCGTTCATCTGGGGTGGGGATTTGTATGTCGGAGTCATGACAATACTCAATTCTGTTCGAGAAGTCTATAACACAGTGATGAATGGCATCGGCAGCGGCGCAAGCCCTGTGATGAGCTTCAATTATGGCGCTAAGAATGGAGAAAGGACAATAAAAGCCAGTAACTTCACGCTTGTTTGCACGTTCACATACTCCATGGTTGTCTGGTTGATTATCATCATATTCCCACATGCGATGGCGATGTTGTTCACACATGACGAAGCGATGATAGAGGCTTCTGTCTCCGCTCTGAGGATTTACTTCTTCGGTTTCTTCTTCATGGCATTTCAGACAGCTGGACAGCAGACTTTTGTCGCGCTGGGAAAGGCAAAGCAGGCTGTGTTCTTCTCTCTTTTCAGAAAAGTAATAATAGTTGTGCCTTTGACAATAGTATTGCCATTCTTTTTCGGTATTAATGGTGTTGTCATAGCTGAGCCCATCAGCAATGTGATTGGTGGACTAGCTGCATATCTATCTATGAGACATATGGTGATGCCAGAGCTCAGAGCGATGGATGAGGAGAGACAGAAGGCAACTTAGATGGTTTTCGCAAGGTAATCACAGCGGTACCTTCTGGTAAATGAATGCAATCCATCTGATTCCTTATCGAGAAGCTATTGCTGCTGCTACAGCAATAGCTCTCTTTTGGATCTTAGATACCAAGGAATGTTTCGATTTCTTTTCTCAGTTCTTTCTCTGTCTCTGCAGCTTTTGCTTTGTCGTCTGATCTGATAGAGAAGTAAATCTTCAGCTTTGGTTCCGTGCCTGACGGGCGGACAACGACTGAGATTCCGCTCTCTGTTATGAACTTCATTACATCAGATACAGGAAGATCAATCTTTGTTTCATTGCCGTCTTTGTCTGTGGAGATAGAGTTGAGATAGTCATTTCTCGTGATGACTGTGCTGCCTGCAAAAGATGTCGGAGGCTCATTCCTCAGCTTCTTTGTCATGGCTTTCATCTTCTCAAAGCCTGCTTCTCCATCGAACTCATAGCTATGAAGAGTGTTGTAGAAATAGCCATATTCTGCATAGAGCTCTGCAAGCACATCCAGAAGGCTCTTGCCTCGCTTGCGGTAGTATGCAGTCATATCAGCAATCATCATCGCTCCATCTACAGCATCTTTATCGCGTACATAGCTGCCTGTGAGGTAGCCATAGCTCTCTTCGAAACCGAGGATGTAGCGATTCTCTTCACCGTCTTTCTCCAAGAGGCCGATCTGCTCTCCGATATACTTGAAGCCTGTCAAGACTTCTCTCATCTCGATGCCATAGTGCTGAGCGATTTTTGTAGCCATATCAGTGGTGACGATAGTCTTGACCATAACAGGTTTCGCCGGCATCTTGCCAAGCTCAATTCTTCTGGTGGCAATCCAGTTGAGAAGAAGTACGCCAGTCTCATTGCCAGTCAGAAGAGTATAGTCACCTTCTTTGTTAGGCACTGCGATGCCGACTCTGTCTGAATCGGGATCTGTCGCGATGAGGATATCGCTGCCAGTAGCTCTGACATCTCTCAGCCCGAGTTCAAGCGCTTCTCTGATTTCCGGATTCGGATATGGACATGTCGGGAAATTGCCATCTGGCTCTTCCTGTTCCTTGACTACATGGATATTTGTGTACCCATTCTTCTTGAGACATGTTGTGACGCATTTCAGGCCTGCGCCATTGAGCGGTGTGTAGACGATGGAGAGGTTCTTGTCGCCATCATTATCCTTCAAGAGGGACTGATCGGAGACCGCATTGATGAATGCGTTGACTGTTTCTTCTCCTATCCATTCGATAATTCCAGTCTTGATACCTTCGTCGAATGGGAGACGCTTGATGGATGTGAAGATATCAATATTGTTGATAGCTTCCTGGATAGCTTCTGCCGCTTTTGTAGTAATCTGGCATCCATCTGGGCCATAGACTTTATAGCCATTGTACTTAGCTGGATTGTGGCTAGCTGTTACGACAATGCCTCCAGAGCAGTGGAGATGACGGACAGCGAACGAAAGGGAGGGAGTTGGCATCAGCGTCGGATACATATGGACTTTTATGCCATTGGCAGCAAAGACAGAAGCTGCAGTCTCAGAGAAGAGATCTGACTTTATTCTGCTGTCATGTGCGATAGCAACTGATGGATTTCTGAATGTTGCGTTAAGATAATCTGAATATCCCTGGCTGGCTTTAGCAACAGTCAGTACATTCATCCTGTTTGTTCCAGCTCCGATAACGCCTCTCAAACCGCCTGTTCCGAATTCAAGGTCGCGGTAGAATGCATCATTGATCCTCTCTTCATTGCCTTTGATCTCATCAAGTTCTTTCTTAAGATCTTTGTCATAAAGCTCATTTGAGAGCCACTGGAGGTATCTGGCCTCCGTTTCTTTTTCCATTTTTATTCCTCCTTCTTAAAGAGCCGGTTGCCCGGCTCTGATCCCTTTTAGATACTCTCTGCTATTGTGATGATCTCAAATGGAGCGTATTCGATTCTCTCCGTCCAGCCTTCATGGTCTTCAAGCATGTTGAGAGTCTCGACTTTTCTTCCCAGCTCTACAGTACCTCTCTTGCCATCCTGCTCTGAGAGACGGTAGATGATTTTCTTGCCATCTTCTGAGAGCTTCGCCGCTTCGAGGTAGAGCGGACCGAAATCCCAGTCAGCTTTGAGGTTGTCACTATTCTTGATAAGCGGAGTATTGTACTCGATCGCTCTTCTGTTTATACCGCTCTCCACAGCGCTGTTGCTGTGTGGAAGAATTGTCAGGCAGAAATCATGATGACCGATGTCTGACATGATGTCTGGTCTGATATTGGATCTCAGAAGGCTGACGGAGAAGCCATCAGACTGCACGCCAATTCCGTACTTTCCTTCATTTATTACAGCTATTCCGCCATCAGCTTCGGAGAAATCCGTCCAGAGATGTGTTGAGACTTCGAATCTTGCTTGCTGCCACGTCGTGTTCTTATGCGTCTCGCGTACGGCATAGCCTGCGCTTGTATCTGTAACAAGGCTTCTTGAAAGTACATTGCAAGCATATTCAGCTTTCATCAACTTATGCTTCTCATCCCAATCCACGATATGTTCTGTTTCAATCTCAGGAGAAGAGGAGAAGAACCTGATTACCATCTTCCAGGAACTCTTGTCACCAGGTGTCCTGAGTATGACAGAGAATTCAGCGACTTCACTATTTGCGCTGTCGAGTGAGAGTGGCTTCTCAACTCGAAGCTCATATTCAACTTCATCATAGTTTGGAAGGATATCCCAAGCATCATACATACCAGGTGTATCCTGATAAAGATGAAGCTTGTTGAAGTTTCCTTTCACCCATTCTCTGCCAGTCTTGGCATCGCGAAGACTTTCAATGGAGCCATCTTCCCTGAACTTCACGGAGTAGAAAGGAGTCTCAGCCTTCAGTCCATCGACTTTGAGCCATGAGCATTCATCCTTTGTCCCATCCTTGATGGTTGCGGAAGCGAGGGCAGGTGTTGCTGGATATGCGAAGAATCCTTTCTTTCCATGCCTTATATTCCTGCCATTCTCTGCTTCAATGAAATGCACGCCTGTTCTCTGCCAGCCCAGCGAGTTGAAGTAGTACTCTCCAGATTCTGCGAGAATGCCATCGAGCGCTTCGTCTATGCTCCTGTAATCGGCCATCGCATCCTCATAGACTGGATTGATGTGGCTTCCTGGAAGAATGTCATGGAACTGGTTGAGCAGGAATTTCTTGTACTCATTCCTGATTTCATCAGCAGGGTATGGCTTGCCGTTCTTGCTTCTGATGAGTGAGACGATCTCTGCATTCCTCAGCTTTGACTCCAGCATTCTGTTGTAGGCTTTGAGATTGGATTTAGTTGTGAATGTACCGCGATGCATTTCGAGATAGAGCTCACCATCCCAAACGGAGAGTTCTGTATTGCCATCGAAATTGCTATGAAGGTATTCATCTGCTCTCATGTGCTTGGTCTTCGGCATCAGTGAAAGCTTGTCGAAGCGATGCATCATCTCAATCATCTCTTCAGTCGGTCCGCTTCCGCCATCTCCATAGCCGAACATCGAAAGCGTTGCACCGCCTTTTTCCTTGTCCTGATATGCATCCCAGTTCTCCATGATCTGGCTAGGCATGTTCCATGTGATGAAATGGGTAGGAGGCACGCAGGCATAGATCATCGTGCCATCGAGGCCTTTCCATAAGAAGTTGTTATGAGGGAAGCGGTTGGTGTCATTCCATGTTGACATCTTGTTGGAGATGAAATAGTTCACTCCGGACTTCTTTAGGATCTGCGGCAGGATCCAGCTGTTGCCAAAGACATCTGGAAGCCATGCAGTGTCGACAGTCAGTCCGAAAGCCTTCCTGTAATAGTGCTGACCATAAAGACACTGCCTGATGAGGCTCTCTGCCGATGGGATGTTGCAATCTGGTTCGACATACATAGCCCCAACCGGCTCGAACTGTCCACTCTTGATTTTCTCTTTCAGCTCAGCAAAAAGCTGTGGATGGTATTTTTCCAGCGTCTCATATACATATGGCTGTGTATGTGTGTAATGGAAATCTGGATACTGATCCATCAGCCTCATCTGGATGAGAATCGTCCTGGCATTTTTCTCTACAACGTGGATACGTCTCCAATAGTAAGCGATATCGAGATGGGAGTGTCCTACGAGAGCCACATTGCCAGATGATCTGAAATCTGTATTCTGGAAAATTCTCTTATCTATGTACTCGCGTGCTTTGTCTGCGCCTTCGAATGTCTCAAAATTGACGAAGTTGAGAGCAGCGTTGAGCTCTTTCGAGATATATGCTCTGGCATCTTCATCGAAGTGCTTCGATTTAGCAACGTCGATCAGCATTGTCATATCGTAGTACAAACCTAGAACGTCGTGGTTGATCGTTACGACATACATGCCTGTGAATATCTGGCGACAACCTCTGGATGCCATTGATTCAGGGTTTCTCTCATCATCGGGCTTTGATCTGTTGTAGCCTTCGATATCAATCTCGACTTTGCCATCTTTTCCAATGAAAGGGGAGAGGAGCATTCTGTCCCTGTTAGGGTCGATGCCTCCCGCATAACGTCCATTGACTTTAATCAGCATCTCGGCTGCTGTATGATGGTAAAGCCAGAGCTCTTTGTCCCTCATCTCCTCGGGGATTGTGATGCTGCCTTTGATGAATGCTGTGCCATCTGGAGTGAAGTACATATCGCCATTTACAAGAGGGCGCCATCCTTCAGGGTAGTATTCGAACTGATCCTCGCTGATCTGTCTGGCATCACGGATTTGGAGATTTGTAATCTCCACTCTGTCTTTAATTATTCCTCTTCTCAGCCATGAGTATCTGAGATCTGTCCACTCCTCAGGTCTCATGCTTCTTCTGATTACTTCTACAAATGCCATCTCCCCCTCCTTATGCCATATCCCAGAAATAAGGCTTCTTGCGGATTGCTTCGATATGGACAGTCTCTCCGAGATCGCGGAGAATCTCTTTTTCCATCCAATCTGTGCATCTGTTGAGAATCAGGCACTTAGAGCATTCGCCTCTGAATATAAGCCTGAGTGTTCCATTTTCGTATGATACGAACTCTACCCAACCTCCATCGCCTCTCAGCTTTGGAGCAAGCGTTTTGACGATATATTCTTCCATATATCCATTCTAAACCATGGTTTGTCTAGCTGTAGGTCAGATTCTGCTTCCGAAGTGACATTTTCTTGTTAATCTTTGCTCTTAAATAAAGGAAAAGCGCGTTGGTGTTATGCTACTATGGTGGCATGAAGCTTGAAAAATACTATGAAGATCTTTCCGTGCAGCATGTAGGAACGGAAAAAAGCAGAGCGTATTATATGCCACTTGATGAGAATGGCGAGGCTACATCCCTCCTGCTTTCTGGACAGGAGTGGAAAGTGCGTGTTTATCCATCACCCGAGGATGTGGATGGTACGTTCATTGATCCAGCTTTCGATTCATCAGCTTTTGATACTATCCCAGTGCCATCAACGCTGGAGATGCTGGGCTATGTGCAGAAGCAGTACACCAATGTGAATTATCCTATTCCATATGATCCTCCTTTTGTTCCTGTTGATAACCCAACAGCTGCATATATTCTCGATTTTGACAAAAAAAAGAGTGCATTGCGGCGTTATTATCTCTATTTCGAGGGGGTTGATTCCGCTTATTTCGTCTATCTCAATGGCAAGGAGATAGGGTATAGTGAAGTTCCGCACAGCCCTTCAGAGTTCGATGTGACAGACGCTCTGAACGATGGTAATAACAGGCTTGCAGTTGTTGTGCTTAAATATTCAGATGGTACTTACCTTGAAGATCAGGACAAGTTCAGATGGTCGGGAATCTTCCGCGATGTCTATCTTCTGGATAGGCCAGAAGAGCATATCAGAGACTATGTAGTAACAGCAGACATGACAGGACTTGTCACACTGTCTTTCACTTCCATTTCCGGCAACCCTGACATTGCAGTAAAGCTCTCGGATGCAGAAGGAAACGTACTTGGCCAGAAAGAGAGCGATGGCTCTCCTGTCTCTTTCCGTATCGATAATCCTCATTTGTGGAACGCTGAGGAGCCTTATCTCTATACGCTTGAGATTGCAGTCCCCGGTGAGACAATAGTGCAGAAAACAGGTTGCAGGAGCGTCTGGATTGAGAACTCTGTCGTTCTCTTCAATGGTGAACCTGTCAAATTCCTTGGTGTGAACAGACATGAAAGCAATCCAAAGACAGGTGCGACAGTAACTAGAGAGGATACGCTTCAGGACCTGAAGATGATGAAGGCTTATAACTTCAACACAATCAGGACAAGCCATTATCCTGACGCACCATGGTTCTATGAGATGTGTGATAAATATGGTTTCTATGTTGTCTCAGAAGCCGATCTGGAGTGCCATGGTGTATCTCACTTGCAAGGTGGTTCCCATCAGTGGAATTTCGATACTATCGCCAGAGACAGGAACTTCCTGCCAGCTATTCTTGACCGCAATGAGAGGAATGTAGAAGTTAACAAGAATTTTCCGTCAGTCTTCATGTGGTCTTTAGGCAATGAATCAGGTTGGGGTGAGTGCTTTATAGAAACTGCCAAATACGTGAAAAAGCTTGATCCTACGCGTCTTGTGCACTATGAAGGGGCTATGCATTCAGTGCTCCATGGAGTGGAAGTCGATGATGACACAATCGATTGTGATAGCTTCATGTACAATGAAGTGTCATTCATGGATAGCTATTTCCCAGATCCGAAGCATACAAAGCCAGCATTCCTTTGCGAGTATATCCATGCAATGGGCAATGGCCCTGGGGATATCGAGGAGTATATTGAAGTAATCAGGAAGCATAAGGAAATCATGGGAGGTTGTGCTTGGGAATGGTGCGATCATGCGACATATGAGGGTGAGGATCCTATCCATGGGCCTATGTATCACTATGGCGGCGATGCGGGAGAATTCCCCAATGATGGGAACTTCTGTCTTGATGGGCTTGTCTACCCTGATAGGAGACCGCATACAGGACTTATAGAGTACGGTAATGTGCTCCGTCCTGTGAGGGCTTCTCTGACAGGTCAGTCCGATGACGAGATTTTCCTTACGCTGAGAAGCTATTACACATTCCGTTCCCTTGATGGCATCGAGGCTGTCTATGAGATCAAGGAGCATGGCAGACTGCTCTCGTCTGGTAGCTTTGCTCTCAGCGCGCTGGGAGGGGAGGAGGAGACTGTCGGAATCGCGCGTCCTGAAACAGGGAATGGGGATGTGTTCATCAACATCTTCTACCGCCTCTCTGAGGAGAGACCACTCCTCGAGAAGGGGCTTGTTCTTGGATTCGACCAGCTCATGCTCTCTCCCGGAGAAAAGAAAAACACAGGCATCGAAGCGAAGGGAAAAGTTTCTCTTTCATCGGATGAGAAGTTCTTCACTGTCAGCGGAGAGGATTTTGAATATCGTTTCGACAGACGCCGAGCAACGCTCGTATCTGCAAAGCGGGGTGGCGTGGAACGCCTTGCTTCTCCGATGGAGTGGACGCTCTGGAGAGCTCCTACGGACAATGACAGGAAAATAAAGAAGCTCTGGAAGGAGGCAAATTTCGACAGGGCTGAGTCAAGGGCAGTCTTCTCGGAGGCTACTACTGACAAGAGCATTGCAATGCTCTCATTTGATTTCCATCTTTCAGCTGCATCGCTGCAGCCGTTTATGACAGGCCGCGTTGTGATGAGTGTGAACGGAGACGGAGAGATTCTTGTGAGCGTCCGTGTTGTTAGAGATCTTGTCTTCCCGTTCTTCCCGCGCTTCGGGGCGCTTTTCCATCTTGTATCAGATGGAAGCGATGAATGCACGTACTATGGCTATGGCCCTCATGAGAGTTATGTGGACAAGCACAGAGCATCCCGCGTCGATTACTTCACTCTTCCTGTTGCCAGGATGCATGAGGATTATATCGTACCACAGGAGAACGGAAGCCACTGGGGCGTATCAGAGTTCAGCGCAGGGCATATATGCGCACATGCTGCTGAGCCATTCTCATTCAATGCATCGTACTACACTGCTGACGAGCTTGAGAGGGCAAGCCACAACTATGAGCTTCGTGAGTCCGGAAATCTTGAGGTCCATATCGATTACAGACAGAGTGGAATAGGCTCAGGTTCCTGTGGTCCGCAGCTTGTTGCTAAGTACCAGCTTTCTGAGCGCCACATAGATTGGGATGTCGTGATTTCATTCAATTGATTATTGTGGGAGAGCTCCTCGGAAGAATCACTTCCTGAGGAGCTGTCTGTGCAAGATTATCTTGGCAAGATCCTTTAACTTGTGGGACTTTCCTGTCGCAATGCTGGCAAGCTTGCTTCAGTCTGTTTCAGCGGGACTGTGATTACAATCTCCGAACTGTAATAGGGAATGGATGAGACGGTGATAGCGACATTTTCCTCTCCATAGAACCTTATGAGACGCTGGTAAGTGTTTCTGATGCCTATGTGTCCAACATTCTCTTTGCTCTTCATAAGCTGCATGAAATATGATTCATCGAATCCTTTTCCGTTATCGGTAATGCTGATACGGAGCTTTTCGCCTTCAGCTATGAATGAGATGACAATTTCAGGCTGCTGGACCCATGTGCTTCCGTCTGTAATGCCGAATCCATGTTTTATTGAGTTCTCTATGAATGGCTGAAGGATCATTTTCAACACTCTGGAATCCAGAATTCCCTGGCTTTCTTCGTGCCTGAAGTTTATCTCTTTGCGGAAGCGTCCATTCATGATTCTGATATAAGCCATATCATGCTGGATCTCATCTCTGACCGTGATGGTCTCATTGCCATAAGAAAGCACTGTTCTGAGGTAGAGTGACAACGCTCTTGTCATTTCAGCAGATGCACTTCTGTTGTCTGTCTGTATCTCTTGCTGTATGCATTCGAGAGTATTGTATAGAAAGTGAGGTGTGAGCTGTTCTGAAAGCAGCTGCATCTCCGTTCTGAGCTGTTTTTCCTGTTCTTCTTTTATCTCTTCAATCTGGGATTCTATTGTATGTCCCATTCTGGAGATTGCATCCCTCAGTGCGCCAAGTTCATCGCTGCCTGTGAAATCTGCTTTAGCGCTGTAATTGCCTCTCTCGATTTCTCTTACAGTCTCTTTGAGCTTCCTGACAGGTGATGTGACATAGCGCTTAAGCATCATGGAAAGTCCGAAGGAGATGGCTAGCAGTATCACTGCAGACGCAAAGAGCGATGAGATGGCTGTGCTTGCCAAAGTGAGAAAACTCTGGGCTAAGTTTGTTCTGGTGACAATGGAAGCCTGGGAGAATGGCAAAGTCTCTTTATAGATGTAGTAGCCATGCTTCTCAAAACCTCCATCTGACAAGGGGATATGTGTGCCTTGCATTCCTGAGACAATGATGCCCTGATTATTTACCAGCACGCTATCTTCAGGCAGTATGCTATGAACCCAGTCAGCAGAAATCAGAGCAACAACGATGAACTCTCCTGAGCCTGAAGAGATTTTGGCCATTGAGTTCTGATACTCAATCGGGAATATGAGAGGCAATGTTTTTCCTTGGCCTCTTATCGGGCTTTGACGTTCTCTTAGAAGTGTTAAGCCTTTGCAATTCTCGCTTTCGCTCTTTGTGATAGCTGGAGAATGTGATGGGATAAGCGAATCTCTGAAGAGAGAGTATATCTCACCAGTTGCTGTGTTTATCATCAAGGCGGAGAGAACAGCCGGGTCTGAAGCGGAGAGTGTAAGCAGTTCATTCTGTACTCTGATTCTATTATGTATAGGATCGGATTCAGGCTTGCTCATCTCATAGACCTCTGTACTGAATTCCTCTGTCCCGAATGCCGCGACAAAGCCTTCTGTAATAGTCTTTATCGTCCTGTCTATTGCCGTAGAAGCTGTAGCGCTCTGGTTCTGGGCTCCTGTTTCCACACCTCTTCTGGCGCCAAGCAGCCAATAAGTGCCGAACGTGATGATGAGAGACAATGCGAAGACAATCGTCACTGCAGTTGTCAGTATCTTTGTTTTCCTGATGATTGGCTGATCCCGGAAAGCTTTCAAAGTCGTTCTCCGTCCTGAAATTCAGAAGGCGTTTTCCCTGTGATATTCTTGAAAGCGCGAGAGAACGATCTGTAATCATGATAGCCGAGCCTGTATGCGATATCTGTAACGGAAGCATCCTTTTCCAGCAGCATCTTTCTCGCTTCTTCCATCTTTTTCGAGAGTATGTACTCCCTGATAGTCGTTCCTGTCTTCTTCCTGAAATATATAGCAGCATAGGAAGGGCTGAGATTGACTTTGTCAGCGATATCTTCCAGCCTGATCTGCTCTTCGGCATGGCTGTCTACATAGCTTGTCATTGCTTTGATCACAGGGTCCTCTTCCTCTTTCTCTTCCAGCTTTCTTATTGCTTCATCTTTGCCATATACAGCCTCTATATATGATGCGATGCGCGTAAAGAGCGCTGTAAGAGCTTCCTCAAGCCGTGGAATCGTCCTGTATTTTGTGATATCAGGGGCTTCTGGAAGCAATCCAGTTCCATCGAGAAGCATGGAAAAACGTTTGCCGGTTTCTCTAATAAGCCAGTTTGTGATTGAGTAGACATAATTAGGCGGTGGCAATGTTGAGCCGAGAATTTTCTTGATGAAAGATGCGCAGAATGTGCCGATTCCCTCCTTGTCGTTCTCTATGATGCACTCTTCTAGCGGTGTTATGTCGCTGTCAGAGATCTTATAGTCAGGCGGGGTTGTAGCAATCACAGCCGATGTGAATATCCTTCCATCCGGGTCATAGAGCTGATAACTCATAGCAAGTGAGGCTCTGCTGAATGATGATGAGATTGATGAGAGATTTCTCACTTCATCTCCCATTCCGATTGTAGGAATAGCGAATTCATTCTCTTCTAGGGCTTTGAGTATCTTCTCGGCGATTTCGAAAGCTGGACAGCTGGATACTGAGAAGATAGCTCTTACAGTTCTTTGGTTCTCAGGCCAGATGATGCGACGTTCTCCAGCCACAGCTTCCTCTATCACATGCAGTGTTCCTTCCTTTACGGAAGATGGAAATGTGATAATCATAGCGAAGCATGATCCATCCGACAGTCCATCAGGTCCTGAAGAGAGTAGTGAAGTGATGGAAGATGTGTCCAATAGCCGTCCCATTGAGAGATCATTGAGCATCTGACGGCTGATCTTAGTCCCCTCGTTGCCTGAGATCCTCTTCTTCCTCAGTTCTAAAAGTATTTCTCTCAGCTCTTCCGAGTCGACAGGCTTCAGCAGATATGCTTTTGCTTGGAAGCGCAGCGCAGCACGGGCGAAATCGAAATTGCCATAGCCACTGAGAATGATGATATCTGTATCTGTAGTGGCAGATTCCAGCTTTTCCAGCACATCCAGACCTGTCATGCCTGGCATCATGATGTCCATGACAGCGAAATCAGGCTTCAGCGAGAGAATCTTCTGCAAGGCTTCTTGCCCCGTCGATGCTGTTGCAATGACTGTAATACCCAGTTCCTGCCAGACGTTCATGGCAGAGAGGCCTTCCGTAATCGCTGGTTCATCATCGGCGAGAATCGCTGTTAGATAAGGTGCATCCATTCCATTGATTATATTACTTAACTTCTGATTTCTCAAATTTGTTAAAAAACTGTCCTGAAGTGGAAAGAATCTGTCCTGTCAGACTCTTCAAACTGCCTTTAGCATGATTTTATAGTCCGGTGTTCTGCCGGTTTTTCAATGGTTATAACAAATAGGAGGAAATAATGAGGAATACTGTAAAGACAATTCTCGTTGCAGGACTCATTCTGGTTCTTTCAATCAGTGCAGTCTTTGCTGGTGGATCCAGCGAAAGCTCAAACGCTGACGGAAAAATCGTCATAGAGGTATGGTCTGAAGACAGACATGATATGGAATATGTTGAGCAGAAGGTTGCAGAGTTCAACGAAACAAACACAGATAACATCCAGATCAATCTGTCAATCATTTCCGATAACTTCCGCAACATGCTTCAGATGGCATATAGCGGTGGAACAGCTCCAGATGTTGCTGGTATCAACGCTATTCCTATCAATATGCTCGCTGATACAGGCATCGCAATGCCTCTCAATGATTTCATTGCAGAGTCCCCTGAGTATCAGAAGGTAAATGATCCTTATAATCAGATTTATGAGGGAACAAACTCTAAGAATGGCAACATCTACTGGATTCCTACAGGCATGAGATCCGGTGTTCGTGTAATCTATAACAAGGACCTCCTTGCACAGTGTGGTTACACAGAGATTCCTTCTAAGCTTGAAGATTATATCAACATGGCAAAGGACATCACAGCACAGGGACAGAGCAGATTCTATGGAATCGGATTCACAAATGCTTCCCCGTTTGAAAGACTTCTTGAGATGTCTGCTGAGATGAGCGGAATTTACTACTATGATTACGTAAACGGTCGCTTTGACTTCACAGGCTACAAGCCTATTCTTGAGCTTGGCAGAAGATTCTTCACAGAGAATATCGCATATCCAGATCAGCAGGGTGTTGATAACATGCGCGCTCTCTTCTCTGTTGGTATGTTCGCACTCTGGTCAAATGCTTCCCAGGAAGCTGCTGTATTCACAGAGCAGATCCCTGTTCAGGGCTTTGAGTGGGGCGTTGCTGAGCTTCCTACACTTACAGGTGAAGTAACAGGTGCTCTTGAGACAACACCATCAAAGGGATGGGGAATCATCTCTTCCACAAAGCATCCTGAAGAGGCTTGGAAGGTAATTGAGTTCTTCCAGTCTGAAGACTTCCTCAAGGGATATCTTGAAGCTGGTTACTGTCTGCCTTCTACAGATTACATGGCATCCGTAATCGATTCTTCCAAGACAGGAAGACTTGCAGATTTCGCTCTCAAGCCATATGAGACAGTTTATCCGAAACCGCCAGCAGTAAACCTCTCCGGCGATGACTACCGCACAGTCTTCTGGAATGCTGTAATGGGCTATGTTGATATCGATGATGCTATCGCTGACCTCAACAAGCGTTATAACGAGGCTCTCGATGCAGATGTCGCTTCTGGCAGCGCAACACGTCTTGTAATCAAGGACTATGATCCAATGCATCCGGATCAGGGAACTCCAGAGTATCTCACAGAGTAGTCCCTAGTGGATTCGTCCCAGGGGAGCCTTCCGGGCTCCCCGTCTTTCCTTAAAAGGAGGGGAATAAATGAAAAACAACAATCTGGCTCGACAGATAAAGAAGGAAGACAAGAGAGATAAGAGAGCCGCTTTGATTATGCTCTCTCCTGTTGTTTTCCTCTTGCTTGTCTGCTCGATTTATCCATTCCTGTGGATGTTCCGCTATGTCTGCTTCGACTATAACGGATTCAACGCGACATTCACTGGAACACGTAATTTCACCAGAATGCTCTCCGATACAACATTCTGGACTAGCGTAGGGCATACATTCGAGTATGCGTTCTATAAGCTTGTCTTCATCATACCGCTTGCCCTTGTGTGTGCAGTGTTGCTCAATCAGAAAATCCGTGGAACATCTGTCTTCCGTGCAGTCTACTTTATGCCTACAGTCATCAGTTCCTCTATTTCTGGTATGATCTTCACGTTCATCTTCGCTACACAGAATGGTATTCTTAACGGTATGCTGATGGGAATTGGCTTGATTGATGCTCCTGTCCAGTGGCTTACCAGCACAGAGCATGTAATGAGTGCAGTCACTGTCCTTGCAATCTGGGGTGGTTTCGGAAACTACATGCTTTACTTTATCACTGGCATGAATGTTATTTCAGAAGATGTTTATGAAGCTGCCAAGATTGATGGTGCTAATGGAGTACAGACATTCTTCAAAATAACACTGCCAATGCTCAGCCCGATCCTCAAGGTCGTTCTCATGCTTGCTATCACAGGTGCGTTTAAGGATTATGAGGCTATCATGGTTCTGACACAGGGCGGTCCTGGAAACAGATCGATGGTCATGTTCCTCTATATCTACAATCTGATTTTCGGTTCTGGACTGACAAACATGACACAGCCTCAGATTGGTTATGGTGCGCTTCTCTCCGTTGTCGCAGCTATCATCGTCGGTATCGTCACTATTGCTTATCAGCGTATTGCTCGTAAGCTTGACGAAGTGATGTAAGGGGGGACCGCATGGAAAAATCTAGAGCTGTAATGTCAGGAAAGCAGAAAGCAATAATGGCTATAATCTGGCTTCTGATGGCTATTCTTGCAATAGTGACAGTTTTCCCTGTTGTCTACATTGTGCTTGGTTCTTTCAAGAGCAATGTCGAGTTGCTTGTCGGCGGATCCAACATCTTCCCGACTTCGTGGCACTTTGAGAACTATGTCCAAGCATGGACGGGAGCTAAATTCGCAACTTATACAGGAAACAGTATATTGATTTCTGTTGGAGTCATGCTTATCTCGCTCTTCATCTCCACAATGGCAGGTTATGTATTTTCCCGCAGCCACTTCCGCGGAAAGAACCTGATTTACGGAATATTCACAGCATTCATGTTCATAAATGTCGGTTCTGTATCTATCAGGCCTCTCTTTGAGCTGGCTACAGCTGTGCATCTGACAAACAATCTGCTGCCAATCATCCTCATCTCTGTAGGAACAGGGCAGGCTACGTATATCTTCCTCTCGCGTGGTTTCGTAGATTCAGTTCCAAGAGAACTCGATGAAGCCGCAAAGATTGATGGATGTACGTTCTTCCAGACATTCATAAAGATTATCCTTCCTGTTCTGAAGCCAGTCATGGGCACGATTGCTCTGCTCTCATTCCGCCAGGGATGGAACGAATATATCATGCCTCTTGTCTTTACGATGTCCAGAGATAATCTCAGACCACTTACAGTTGGTGTCAATATGCTCAAGGCAACCGGAGGTGGAGCTGCGGCATGGAACGTCATGTTCGCAGGTGCATCTATTGCAGTTGTTCCTATGATTATTATATACATCATCTTCAACAAGAACTTCATGAGCGGTTCTACAGCAGGCGCTGTAAAGGGCTGATATGGAGTAAGTGGGGCGGGGGCTTCGGCCCCCATATTCTTTGCCCAATCGAGGTTTTATGCATACTCTTGGCCGTGATGGATTTATCACAAGTTATCTTTCGAAAATCGTTACAGAGGATTTCAGTTCTTCGGCAATCGATAGAAATCAGCTGAGACTTGAAGCTAGGCTGAGAAAAGAGGTCTCAAGCAAGAAGGCTGAGACTATACAGCAGCCGCAATTTGATTCAACCTGGAGCCCATGGTATCAGCATGGAAGCATCTTTCTGGATCGTTCTGACTTCTATCATACGCTCAAACGCGTGACAATGCTTGCAGCTGCAACGCTCTATGCCGATGATGATCTCCAGACAGAAGCTGTACTTTGGACTTATATGGCTACAGGTGTTTATCTTAATGGGAAGCTTCTTGCAGAAAGCACTGTACCTGTCTACAAGCCGATAGAGAACGTAAAGCTGACACTCAATCTCAAAAAAGGCAGGAATGAGCTTCTATTCCTCTCTGACAACCTTGGAGTCAGGGACACGAAGAATATGATAGCATTCCAGGTTCTTGGTAATCAGGAACATCTATGTGAGGGATTCCCTGTAAATAACGATGAATACACGTCATCAGCGCTATTTCTTGATGGAATCGAGATAGGGGAAGGAACTCTTTCATTTCCATCTCCATCTCCTTCTGGTACGAGAGTCGTAAATGCAATCACTACTGTTGATTATCTTGAAAAGCTCAAAACTGACAGATCTGGATATGATGTCACAGGCAAGAGTTCTGTCACTGTCGTGGATGCAGAGGGATGCTCTGTTGTGCTTTCATGCGGAATGGCAAGAAGGTTTGAATTCACAGAACGCATAAAGCCTGAACTTCTGCCAAAGAGGGCAACTTGGGACGAGCACTTTGGAGATATCCTCTCACGTATTGCTTCCGTTTCCATGCTGGATAGAGGAACGCGAGGTTATGCGATCTTCTCGCTTCTTGCAAGGAAGAAGCTGGGAATCGTGAAAGGAGATGAGACAGAGCTTCTCAAAAATGATATCGCACTGATCAAGGAGCGCGGTGATTGCGCAGATTTCCTTATCTGCGGACTTTCTCGCTATATCCATGAATATGGGCTTCCTGAAGAGTTGCAGGCGGAAGCGAAAGATGCACTGACAGATTTCCGCTACTGGATGACTATGAAAGGCACTGATGGCATGTGCTTCTGGTCAGAGAACCACTCCCTGATTTTCTGGTATAGCGCCGCAGATATGGGCGCGCTCTATCCAGATGAGTATTTCCACAGAGCTGGGATGACAGGAAAAGAACTCCATGCCTATGGTGAGCGCAGAGTCTCTCTCTGGCTTGATGATGTACTTTCTCACGGTTATGAAGAGTTTTTAAGCTCGACATACATGGCCGTGACATTTGCAGTTCTGTTGAACTGTGTGGATTATCTATCGTCTGAAATCTCAAAGAAAGCCTGGAAAGCCCTTGATATGATTATGCACATGCTCTCTGATAGCACGTTCTGCGGCTCTCTCATCGCACCTATGGGAAGAGTATACCGTGGCGTGATCTATCCATTCAGGGAAGCTACAGCATCGCTTTTGAATGCAGCTAGCCAAGATGCTTACTATGCGTATGGAGAAGGCTGGATCAGCTATCTGGCAACCAGCCGCTATCATTTTCCGGAGGATCTGGAAGCGCGGATGCTTGGCAATATCCTCACCGATTACTCTACAGGCAATGCGATGGTCCATGTCGAGAAGAATGATAGCTATATAATCACATCTGTCCATTCTCCAAGGAATGATAAAGCTTTCATCAGATGGTCAAATACATTCTTCTCAGATGATGCAGATGCTGAAGACAATCATTTCGTGAAGTCGCTCAATGAATGCTTCCATGGCACATCATGCTTCCAGCCCGGCGTCTATGGTTACCAGCAGCATATGTGGTCTGTGGCACTTTCGGGTGAGGCTGTTGTCTTCGCCAATCATCCTGGCACCACATCAGAGGATGCAGAGCTGAGGCCTGGTTATTGGAATGGCAATGGCGTGATGCCTGCTGTCAGGGCAGAGAAAGGGATATTGGCTTCTGTTTATTCCATCCCTGAGAATCACCCTGTTGGCTTTGTACACCTCTATGTGCCATTTTCTCGCTTTGAGCAGTGCAGAGAAGAGGGAAGCTGGATTTTCCTTTCCCAGCGTAATGGCTATCTTGCTATCTGGATGAGCGGCGATAGAGAACGATATGATGATGTGATTCATGATTCGGAAGTGAGAATACATGATCGCGATGTGGCTGTCATCGTCATTGCCGGCAGGAAGAGTGAAGAGAGCTTTGATGATTTCATCGCCCGCGCAAAGGCTGAGAGAATCTGTTTTGATAAGGTGGATAAAACACTCTTCATCAATGGCAGCGAGTTTATACACTACGTCCCTGTTGATGACAAGACACAGTATCTTGATTGAAGGAAAGGGGCTGTCGCACCATTCTTTGCGATGGTCCCATATTCCACGCTTATCCAATCATGATTCCGTTGACCAGAATATGGGAAGAAATTCTTCTGCAGCGATGTCATTGCAGAAGAGTTGACAGGAATTCCTTACCGGAGTGACCTGGCAGGGCAGGACTTGTCGAGATAGCTGATGCTATTGAAGATAAGGCCGATGGAACAGCTCAGGCTGGCGAGCGTACAGCATCAATCTCTCACCTTGGATGTACAATGAGATTCCCACGGTGGTTCTGCTTTCCAGTACAGGGGAACTCTTGATCTGACAGTGTGCCAATGAAGGGACATATGACGGCAACTTCACCATTCAGTTCCTGCTCAGGGCATCTGGCCGGTACTGGCTCAGACGGATTATGACTGGCTTTCCTCAGAGAGTGAGACTTCTATGGCGTATGTGAGCTGTACAGGGTCATCGACAGTCCAGTACTCTATGTCCCCATAGGAGTCAGCATAGTCCTGATAAGCCTCATCAAGAACAGATATGAAGGCTGAGAACGCTTCTTCTGATGTGAACCTCAGCTCGATAGGTGATGATGTCTTTGCAGAGGAGTCAATCATCATGAAGGCAAGATCCTCTGGGTCGTATGATGAGTCGAAGATGAGGCCGTTCCTTGCATGCCAGTTCCATTTCATCGACACAGCTTCCGGGAGCATTTTGTAGTACTCTGATACCTGATGATCCCTTTCCATTATCTCATCAGTGACGTTGAAGTACTGATATGAGATGTAGTCTCCCATATCATCCAAGGTGAGGTCGGTGAGCGTGTAGTCGTCCCCAATCCTCACGATATTCCATTCATGTGCTTCATCATAGCTTGTCCCCGATACTGTGGAGCATGGGATACCGGCAAGGCGCAGAAGGAGTGTTAATGCTTCTGCATAGCCTTCACATGCAGCCTTGTTCCTGAGGAGTGCTCCTGCCGGGGTGTAGTCCTCAGCATCTTCTGTGCTGTAGTCAATCTTCACGGCAAGTGCCCTGTATATCCAGAGTTCCTTCTCATAGTCTGTAAGATATGAAGGCATATGGCTCAGTATAGCCTCAGCTTCATCAAAGAGCATCACGGTATATGCATCCGCTTCACGCTCTGACATGACAGGGGAGAATTCCACATCAGAGATCATAGTCTCATCATCGTAGTAGTAGGAATCATATGTATAGTCTATATAGAAGAGCTCGGGGTAGTCGAACATTATATTCTCTATAGCCGCGTCAAGATCCTTTTCCGGGACTTCCTCACCGAACCCTATGTAGTACTCATGCTCTGATATGCTTTCATATATCCTGTCTACAAGTCCCTGCTGATACTCACTCAGGTAATTGTAGGATATGACTGTGTCGAAGGAATAGGGAGTCTCAGGATGGGCTGAGAGCAATGATGCGATAAAAAGAAAGGCTGTAACGAACACTCGGTCATGTGCCCATTATAGCCTGAAATCACATCAGGAGATTAGAAAGATACAGTAATCCCTTCTTTCTTTGCCTGGAGCACCTGGAAGACTATAGTCAGGGCAGAATCCCGAATCCCGTAATGTCCCGTGACACCATCATAAGACCGCCTGCGAAGAGGAGTATCCTGAGAGGTATAGGTATGTTCTTCACAAGATGTCCGTTGAGAGCAGCCACAAGGGAGGGACGATTAATGCGGCGATTGCAATCTTTGTCGCTGCAAGGCCTGTTTTCATCGGGTTCAATTTCGCCATCGCGGAGCCTGCATAAGCCGCAAGAGCTGCAGGCTGTGTTATATTTTCGGCTATCACATATCCTGGTTTGAATCAGATTTCCTCACGGATATGCATCCTGTTTGATAATACCATACATATGTGTACAATAGATGATAAGGAGCTGATATGGAAAACATGGAGCCTCATTACGAAGAAGTGAAAAAGCATGATGCCTCGCTTGTTCTGGGTATTCTTTCTGTCGTGTTTGTTTTCATCTGTCAGATAGCTGGTCTGATTCTTGGAATAGTTGGACTGAGGAAATCCAAAAGAAACGGAGCGAATGGCAATGATACTGCATGGGTACTCAATGTGATTGGCATAGTCATGAATGCAGTGATCCTCTTCATAATCCTTGCCGCTATAATCTTTGGTTCCTTTGTCTTCTTCAGATTATTCGATGGCATGCATTATTATCACCATATGATGTGGTGATAGGATGGGTAAAGCCTAAGGCTCGGTCTTGATAAGCGCTTCCTTCTGATAGAAAGCCACACCATAACAGATTATGTGCTTATAGCCTTGCAAGTCTCTGCCGTAGCTTCTCTCATCTATCTGCCTTAGTGCCTTCTCAGCATCCATCCCCATCTCTTCTTCTGACTTTGACCGCTTGACTTCGAAGATGGCCGCACTTCGTGTTGATGTGTTGAATAGAATCACATCAGCCCTTCCTGTCCCTGTCTCCCTGTTCGACTTGACTTCATACCCAGCTCCTGATAGAAGTCCTGCAAGGAATGCATGGTAGTAGTCTTCCCTGTAGTCATAGTAGCTTATCGTATTAAACAGATAGCTTGTTATTATCGATGACAGCTCTTCACTGTTTCCATTCCAGATAGCTTCGAAGAGTGCTTTTCTGTCGCTCTTTCCTACTTTATCCGTGAACCATTCATCAACCAATGAGGCGAACAGATCTCTCATCTCCTCATTCGGTAGCTTAAGCTCCGTCTCTCTTCTTGGATGATATTTCCCTGCTAGCGTGAGATAACCTGTCATCAGCAATAGGCTCCAGATGTTATCCGCAGATGAGTAAAGATTGCTGTATGTAAGCGTCTCAATGATCCTTCTGCTTACAGCTTTTCCTTCGATAAGAGCTGAGTAATCATTCCTGACTCCTCCACCTGTAATCTCTATAAGCCGTAGTATGACATCATTCCCGCTTGAGTTAGCCCAGTAGTTCTCAGGCTCTGCATCGCGGTTTATCTGCAGCCTGTTGACATATGAGATGACATCCCATGGTGTGTAGATATGCTCCTTGCCTATGTTGTAGCCATCATACCAGTCCTGGATTATATCAGTTTTGTCTTCCAGCTCTGCGTCTTTCAGAATCTTCGCAACTTCAGCTTCAGTGAAGCCGAAGGCATCCGCATACTCATCTCCTGTGACTGAATGGACTGAGAGATTGTTCAGCCCTGTGAATAAGCTCTCCTTCAATATTCTCAAGCATCCTGTCAGTATTCCCTTCTCAGTGTATGGGCAGTCCTTCAATACTGAGAGAAGCATTGCACGTATAACGGAAAGCATCTCATTGTAGTAGCCGTTCTTCTCTGCCTTATCCAGAGGGACATCATACTCATCGATGAGGATGATCACCTTCTTCTTATAATGCTCGAAGAGAATATTAGCCAGCATCCTGAGGGATTCCATCATCTCATCCAGGCTGGCTGTTCCTGCTGCAAGCCTCATGAATGCTGCTTCCTCATCTGCAAGACTGCCATCAGCAAGCATCTTGTATGATTTGAACAGCTCTTTGATGCTTCTTTTCAGCTTGCTTAACGCTGAGCTGAATGTGAGACCATCAACATCCTTGAATGTGAGATAGATGACTGGATACCTGTTCATCCAGTTCTCTTCTGCCTCTTTGTCGCTCATGATGGAAAGACCTGAGAAGATGTCCCTGCTGTCCTCTCTGATATCGAAGAAGGCGCTGAGCATGGACTGGAAGGTAGTCTTACCGAAGCGGCGGGGACGGGTGAAGAGGATTGACTTTGACCTGTCACGCACAAGAGTGCTTATTATACGTGTCTTGTCGATGTAATAACAATCTGTCTCTCTTATTTCCCTGAAGTCAGTTACTCCGATCGGCAGTGCTACATTCTTCTCCATATCCATTCCTCAACATAAGTATACAGTACAATCTGCTGAAGGACAGAAGAGAGACTGTCAGAAACTATCACACTACAGACAAAGCCGAGAAGGAATCCCATCCTGGCTTTTTCAATCTATTATCGTCGACTGTCCACCATTCTTTTTATTCATGCACAGCTCATTGTCTGGTCAGCATTCTGATGGGTTGAGTCATCTTCGTCTGAAATCATTGTCGATCTCGCATCTCCATTCCTCTGTGATGATTCCTTTCTCCCTGAGACTGTTCAACGCTGTTCCGATTGCTGCGAAATTCAGAGCCACTCCTTTCTGATCCGCAAGGTAATCTACAGCTCTGTCCTCATTTATTCCGATACTGCAAGCTGTTCTTGCTGCATCGATATTGGCGCCAAGAAAGATGAATTCCCATCCGGAGTTCCTCTTTCTGTTCCTGATCATCTTCTGTACTTCCATATACGAGTATTCCCGGCTTGCGTTCTCAGCCCCATCTGTGATTATGACGATGATTGTATGACAAGGTTTCTCATTCATCGTTTTCTGTCTTGCCCGTACGGAAGTGATGGTGGTTCCGACAGCATCAAGCAGGGCAGTGCAACCGCCTGCCGTGTAATCCTCTCTCGTCATCGGATGAATGTCCTTTATGTCGACTCCATTATGGATTGTCTTGATTGCCGTATCAAAAAGCACTGTTGTGACATAAACCTTTCCGGGTATGTTCTTTTGCTTCTCAATCATGGAGTTGAATCCTCCGATTGTATCATCCTCAAGGCCCGCCATTGAACCACTCTTGTCCATTATGAATACCATTTCAGTAAGTTTTGCCATGTCTTTCATTGCTTGTTCCTCCACGCTCAAAGCATAGATGGAAAAGAATGGCATGAGGTTGCTTCAGAAGCGACATTTTCAGACATTTATAGGATTCTCTCCAAATGAATACAAAGCTTCGTTTATATCGGAGAGCTTCCAGTTCTCATTGATGATGAAATACTCGATGATCAGGTCAGCCTTACTTGAATGTGATAAAGCAAAACCTGCTGTCTCCAGCAGCTGATCAGTTTCTTCAAGTGAAAGATGAAGCGAGAGGGCCAATGCTATTGCTGTGTTTCTGCTTGGGGTGTAATCATTATTGCTTCTGATCTTGGAAAACAGCTGTCGGCTTATTCCAGCTCTTTTGTAGCAGTCAACCTCACTGATTCCTTTTTCTTTGATCAGCCGGAAGAGCATTTCCGTGAAGGGCTCTTCAGTCTCTGCTATGGCTTCCTCGATACCGGAGAACTCATAGCAGACAGCGCATTCCATTCTTTTCTGCAGTATGAAATGATTATCAATATATTTTCTTATGCATTTGAGGAGTTCTTCATTCATCACTTGAAAATATTATTACGAAATGTGAATCATGGATACATCAATAGTTCTGCTTCACATTCTGAAAGGTGGAATCCATGGAAAAGTATATGGTTCTGTAATATTCGATGGAAGTACCGTCTGGCTCTGTTTTGAAGAAGAACGTACACAGATCCAGCCTCTTCTCAGCATTCGGGACAGGATCGAAGCTTCCTGAAAAGCAGCATATTGCATGGCGGATATCGGTGTGAACACCGCTGTAGTCTGCTCAAGCAGCCAATCGGGACCACCGATATCGCCTTTCTTTTTGATGTTTATTTCACATCTTCTTTGATTATTTCAGGTCGTGTGTTTGAAGTTCGCGGTATGATTTTCACATTTTCCAGCTTCACATTCTCTGCATGTCTGATATAGAAGCCATAGGATGGCATATCGCCAAGTGCATTGCTTTCAGGGTAATCTTTTACGTTCTCTCTGATTTCTGGAAGGATTTCAAGTCTTTCTTCATTATCGAGATAAGTGGCATCCAGATTTCTTATAGTGATATTCCTAACTCTTCCTGTATATCCTTCGTCATCCTTGAAGCCTGTGATTATGCATGTCGATTCCATGCCTTCAGCTTTTATATCCTCAATAGTGATATTGCTGACAGAGCCTCCTTTTTCTTTTGCTTTTCTGTCGTCATCCGAGAGATAACCGAACTTGTTGCGGCGGCAAAGAGAGATGAAGAGAGGGACTGCAATATTCCTCATCGTTATATTGCTAAGCTGTATGTTATCAATTTCCGACCCATCAGCGGATTCAATCGAGATTCCTGAAACTCCGCCAGGAAAGATATCTGGAAGCATGAACGTGCAGTTCTTGCATCTGACATTAGTGATAGGGAAGTAGGTCTCTGTACCGATTTTGAAAGCGTTCATGACGGAAATCACAGTGGCATCTTCAATGGTGATATCATCGCTGGGCCCCATCTTCATTTCGCTATCAGCTACATTGATGCTGTCATGGCCTTGTAGCATTGGAGCTTTGATGCAGAGCCCATCATCTGCTGTACTGATGAATACATGGCGCACATTCACATGACGCGACGACATGATATCAATTCCATCTGTGTTCGCTACATGGCGGTTGTTGTCGATAATCAGATCCTCGATCTTTACATAATCAGACATATCGACAGAGAGGCTCCAGTCCAGTGAGTCGCGGATGATTATGTTGTGGATATCAACATTCTCACAGCCTCTGACCCAAAGCGTGTACATTGGACGCTTGATATTCTCAACACCTTCATTCCATTTGTCTTCTGCATACCTGATCCTGGCTCTATATGCAAAACGTGATGTGTCTTCAGGCCGTCCCATAGGATCGTTAAGCACAGGAGGAAGCTTTGTGTATCCGAGAGAGCTGAGCAGAGGTCTTTCTTTGGGGAGATATACGAAGTACTCACCATTGCCATTGATCCTGCCTCCGCCACAGATCGTCACATCATTGGCATTCACAGCTTTTACGAATGCATCGTCGAATGCTTCAAGGTTCTTTGAAGCGTTGAGCGATGAATCTGAATCGATGAAAAGGGTAGTGCCAGAGTGGATTGAGATAGTCCCTGTAGTATATGCACCACCAGAAACAAGTACCGTTCCGTTCTTTCCTGCCGCAGCGTCAAGAGCTTTTTGGACAGCTTCTGTTGATAGCACGCCAGCTTCAGCTACAGCGCCGTAGTCGCGGATATCGAAGATGGGGCCTTCCGGCATGCTTTCTGCGTGTATGTACTTCTGGAATGGTATATCGAGATAGTAATCACCATGATAGATGATTCCATTGTCCGGGAAAGTTGGTTTATCGTATGTTCTCATGTAAAAAGAATACCCTTCCTGACGAGTATCAGAAAGGGCTTTTTCTTTCAGTCGTGTAGCTTTTTCTCAGATTCTTGAAATTTGCATGGAATCAGCATAGCTGAAGCCCGGGATTGAACCTGAAATGATGACTGCAAGATCGTCTTTCTCCACTTCCTTGGAAGAGAGCGCAAGTTCAATCGATTGCTCCCTCATCTTGACAACATCCTCTGTGAATGGAGCAAGAAGAGGCTTTACGCCATATGCGAGATTAAGCTGTCTAGCGGCCTTTTCATCTGTGACGCAGACAATGATCGGGGACTCTGGACGACATGAAGATGTAAGCCAGCCTGTTCTGCCCGTTGCGGTCATGCAGATGATTGCCTTAGCTCCCAGCGAGAAAGAAGCCTCTACAGCGGCATTTGATATCGTTCCCGGGATGTCGAGGGAAGTCTCACATGCCTGAGTTGCAAAGTATCTGCTTCTGTAGTCAATCTGGTTTTCTGTGAATTCTGCGATATCAGCCATGGTCTTCACAGCTTCTATAGGGTATTTGCCTGCAGCTGTCTCTCCGCTGAGCATAGTACATGTTGTTCCATCAAAGATAGCGTTCGCGACATCTGATACTTCAGCTCTGGTGGGGCGTGAATGCTCTGTCATCGACTCAAGCATCTGTGTCGCTGTGACTACAATCTTTCCAGCTTTCACGCATTTGTCAATCATCATCTTCTGGATGACAGGAAGCTCTTTGAAAGGAATTTCAACTCCCATATCGCCACGCGCGACCATGATGCCATCCGCTACCTTGATGATTTCATCGAGATTATCGATACCGCTTCTGCATTCTATTTTAGCTATGATTTTGATTTTCTCTCCGCCATTGACGTTGAGGAGCTTCCTCATCTTCTTCACGTCATCTGCTGTACGCACGAAGGAAGCTGAGATGTAATCAACATCCATCTCAATTCCGAAAAGAAGATCTGCTCGGTCTGTTTCAGAGATGAATGGCTGATCGATATCCACACCTGGTATATTGATTGATTTGTGATTCGATACTTTGGAAGTATTGTTCACACGGCAAATAACATCCGGTCCGTTTATTCCTATTACAGTCAACGAGCAGAGTCCATCGTCGATTAAGATTGAAGTGCCTTTCTCCACTTCTTCGGCGAGATATGGATAAGTGATGGAGACACCGTTCTCATTGCCTTCCTGCTCCTTTGAGGCATAGAGCGTGAATGTGCTTCCTTCCTTTAGTACGACGGTGCCTTCTGCGAATTCCCTTGTCCTGATCTCTGGGCCTTTTGTATCGAGAATCACAGGTATATTGACCCCCATCTCCTGTGCAACGCGTCTTACTCTTTCGATTCTTGCCCTATGCTCATCATGAGTGCCATGCGAGAAATTGAGCCTCGCAGCATCCATTCCGTTTTGTATAAGAGCTTTTACCATCTCATCTGACTCAACAGCTGGTCCAAGCGTGCAGATAATCTTAGTCTTTCTCATATTTTCCCTCTATTTCAAATTCATTATATCTGAACAGGGGCTGTTGGTTAATCACTGGATGGAAGCATTGGACAACTTGGCAGTTTTCCCCGCCGTTTCGGGCGGGGAGTGGCGCATCAGATGGAATCTGCAATGTATGCGAAATCGAGAAGCGTGTCCATCAAAGCTTTGAGATGGATTTCCTCTACAGGTTCACCATTGATATAAATTACTGGACTAAAGCCCATTGCTGCCATTCTCAGCTCATTCATGTAGTATTTCGAATCAGCAGTTAAAAGGAAGGTGGCTGCATCGAGGATATCGATGATATTCTTTTCTTCGCAGGATGTGATGATTGCCTCTGCGGACGATGTATCGAGGCCGATCATTGCCAGTTCATTGATTCCGACAAGCATTTGTGCTGTCATGAATCTCAGCTCGGCAAAATCGTAGCCAAGGAAATTCATCCATTTGTTCACTTTATCGTAATCGAAGAAGACTTTGAGTCCTGCGCTGCTATTGCTCAGTGATGCGTCTCCATTTATTGTGAGGTCCTCTGCAGAGACAGAAACGGAGAGAAGTGAATCATCAGAAAGATCAACAGTGAGCTTTACAGTTCCATCCAGCTCGAGGATTTCTGTACGTGCTCCGATATAGTACATCATTGAGAAGTTGTCATAATCCACGATGAAGGAGGCTCTCAGAGCCATGATTTCTGATAAGTCAGGAGTAAGCGTTATTGAACCTTTTGCGGATTCGACATCCACGCTCTCAAGTGCCATCAGCGACAGACCTGTCTGCAGAAGCACGTCAGTGTTTTTTTCCAGGTTTGCAGCTATGTCGTTAATATCACCAGAGAAGAGTGCAACGGAATCAAACCCGATTCTGTTCAGCTTGGAAGTTGCTACAAGACCATAGAGTGGAGTCGCAGTTGCAAATGTGTCGAGTGTTTCACTCTCAAGTGTCTCTCCAGAATAAGCTAAGCCCGGTGTGAGCAATCCGAAAAGCGTTACTGGATCTGCTGCGCTAAGCGAGAAGACCAGCGAAATCATGACAATCAATGTGATAAGTTTCTTCATATTGAAAAAATATCATGAAAACTCATGCTTTGGCATTTTATTTTTGTTAAAACGAAGAAAACATGCCAGGTTGAACCACAGTCAATATAGTAGACAAGAAAAAGAAAAGATTAGCAGTTGTTCATGAAGAACTCCTTTTCAATCTCGTTCGGTGTCTTGTAACCAATAGAGGAATGGATCCTCTTTGAGTTGTAGTAGCCATCGATAT
>JADIMT010000022.1 GCA_017694595.1 Candidatus Ornithospirochaeta stercoripullorum
CTCTTCATCTGATATAGCTACATGCTGCTCTCTTCGTTTTTCTTCGAGCAAAGCCAGCGAGAGGATTGCGGAAGCTATGTCTCTGGCTGATTCTGTTTTCCTCACGGCATTCCCCAGCTCTTCTCCGGAGAGCGATGAGGAGCGGGAAGCTATAAGATTGACAGCAAGATTGTCAGTATAGGACTTCTCTTCACGCAGCAGCGCAATCCGTTCTTTGGTATTCTCTTCGCTGAAGAGAGCTGAGAGTTCTGCGAACATCTCTGTGATAATCGCAGCAAGCCGCGTCTCATTATTGTTGATTGATGTGAGAGTCTCTTTCGCGTTCAGGCTTTCTCCATCTTCCTTTTTTGTGAACAGCCTGTCATAGACATTCTGAAGCGGCTTGGAAAGCACAGCTATCGCAATAGCTGTTACGAACGATTGGATGATCATGAAAAGCGTCAGGGCGCTTTCCTCTCTCTCTGCCATTGAAAGGATGAGATTCTCAAATGGTTTGATAAGCAGGATGAAAAGAAATGAGATGATGGCAGTTGCTGTTACAGATGAGAAAGCTGTCCGTCTTCCATTTTCAGCACTTGCAAAGGAGGCAGCAAACACAATTAGCATTGTGCCCAATGCTGATCCTGTGATTTCGGCGATAGCTTGCAGTACTGGTGTCTCCATTGCAGCAAGCACACTTGATATAGCACTGCGGGAGAATGAAAGCACAGAGAGAATGCCGGAGAAGAATGAGAGCAATATGCTCTGGAGATTTGGTAGTGCTATTTTTTGCGCTGGTTGCAGCAGCGTAATAGAAATTAGCATGATAGCTATGGCGAGTACGAGGCTGACTGACTCTCTTCTTCTGCTTTTCTTTGAGAAGAGAAGCGGAATCGTGATAACACCCAGAACGGAAGATGCAGGAATGAGCGAGACTGTGAAAGAGGAGAGGGCTGCGATGCTTTCTCCAGCTACAGAACCTGCTATCATAGCGATGGCATTTGCCGGTGCAATGATTCCTGCACCAGTTATTGCGACCGCGATAAGCGATGGAGCAAGCGATGATTGCATCAATATTGATAGCACAATGCCCATGAATACTGCTATTGATTTATTTGCGGCAAAAAGCCTCAATGCGTTTCCCGTCCTGCTGTCATTTGCTTTCCTCAGTCCATCTGTCAGCAGCTTGATGCTGCATAGGAGTATGCCAGCAGCGCCTGCAGCTTTGATGATGGTTATGATAATCTCAGTCATAGCGTCTTCAGGCTATCAGAGGAATGGAATATCGGGAATTGATTTCCGTATAATTAAATGTTTTCTAATGATTTCTTAACATTGTGACTGACATTGCTTCCTCTGCTCTCCTTGAAATACAGCCATGATTTGTATACAGTTGCGGTATGAGCATCATCAAACCACATAAGCTTGGAGTCATAGCTGGCCCCGGTTCAGAGTATTTTACCGGAAAGGTAGTTAAACACCTTAGGCGTCTATACATCGATCGCTATGAGAAACTTTCAGAAGTCCTTACAAAGCGTCATAACATGACAGATGAAGAACTGCTGAAAGCAGTAACTCTTATAGACGATCTTGACAGCAGGAAGATTCCAGCTGGGAAGCTGCCGACTGCATTTCACTGCCCCGACCTCACAATTAACGTTAAATATACACGTTTTGCAAATGGAGAGGAGAAGGCTGAAATCATCGATCCAGTCAGGGGCCTGAACGTCTACATCATCCATGATGTTTCCAATCTGGCTCCTATCAAAGTCGCAGGGCTTGATGAGCCACAGCCCCTGAGCATCAATGATCATCTGATGTTCCTTTTCACGACAATTCATGCTGTGAAGCTTGCAGGAGCGCTTTCAGTCACGCTTGTCCTTCCGACTTATCCTTATGCTCGCCAGCATAAGAAGGCAGGGCGCGAAGCCTTGACAGCTTCCATGTTCGCTCATTTCTGTGAGAACCTTGGAGTCGAACGAATCATCACTCTTGATATCCACTCACGTGAGATTGAGAATGCGTTCACAACTTGTCACTTGGAGAATCTCCATGGCTCCTACCAGACACTGATTGCACTTCGCAAGCTCATCGATTTCTCGGATCCTGACCTTGTCGTTGTGTCTCCTGACACTGGTGCTGTATCGAGAAACAAGTTCTATGCACAAGGTTTGCATAGACCGCTTGCCATGCTTTACAAGGAACGTGATTACTCCATTGTTTCCCGCGATGCGAAGAATAGCAATATAAAAAGCATTAACTTGCTTGGCGATGTCAAAGGTAAGACAGTACTGATGGCTGATGACATGATTGCCACAGGCGGCACAATGATTATAGCTATGCGCGAGCTGATGAACAGAGGCGCAAAGAAAATCATCTGCATGGTCTCGCTTCCATTCTTCAATGGTAATGCTATCGAGAACTTCGATGCCGCTTATAAAGAAGGCGTGTTCTGGAGAATCATCGGTACTAACGCTGTTTATCAGGGGAAGGGCCTTCTGGAGAAAGAGTGGTTCGTGCAAGCTGATGTCACAGAGCTTTTTGCACGCGTTATCTCTCGTTTGCATCATGGCAGATCAATTTCACCTCTTCTCGATAACAGACGCTTCATCCAGAAGCTCATTGATACATCACAGGCTAATCCTAGTGCCCCTCTTATCCAGGAGAACAACCAGGATTAAGGAGGTGCATTATGCAGATGTCCAATAGAATTTCAGGCTTTCAGGCTTCTCCCATCAGGCGTCTCGTTCCGTATTCGCGGGATGCTGAGGAGAAGGGGGTTCATGTCATCCATCTTAATATCGGGCAGCCTGATATCAAGACGCCTGTGGAAGCGATTGATGCCATTCACAATTACGATAAGGATATTATCGAATATGGCATCAGCGAAGGTGAGGTTGTGCTCCGACGCGGACTTGTACGCTATTACGCAAAGTATGGCATTCCTGTAAGCCAGGATGATATCATGATCACGACAGGCGGCTCGGAAGCGATTCAGTTCGTTTTCATGACGCTTTGCGATCCCTTTGATGAGTTTATCATTCCTGAACCTTATTACACGAACGTTGCGACTTTCGCAAATATAGCGATGGTGACGCTGCGTCCTGTCACATCCTCCTCTGATGATAACTTCGCATTGCCTTCCATCCCAGAATTCGAGAAGAGAATCAACAAGAAGACAATGGGAATCATGCTGTGCTCTCCGAACAATCCGACTGGGCATGTTTATACCCATGAGGAACTGAGAGGGCTTCTTGAGCTTTGCAAGAAGTATGATATCTTCCTTGTCGTCGATGAAGTCTATAGAGAGTTCTGCTATGACGGCAAGAGTTTTACATCGGTGCTTTCATTTCCTGAATATCAGGATAGAGTCATCTGTATTGATTCATTCTCAAAGCGCTTTTCAATGTGTGGTTCCAGAATCGGTGCAATCGTTTCCAGAAACAGGGAAGTGATTGAGTCCGCGCTGAAGCTTGCTCAGGCTCGTCTGTGCCCTCCTGCTGTAGAGCAGGTCGCGGCAGCTGCGGCTCTCACTGCTCCCGATGATTATGTTGAGAAAGTCAGGGCGGAGTATGAGAGAAGACGCAATGTCATGATTTCCCGTATGCAGCGGATACCAGGGGTCAGATGCTCATTGCCTAAGGGAGCTTTCTATTTTGTAGTAGATCTTCCTGTAGATGATGCAGAGAAATTCGCTATCTTCATGCTCCGTGATTTCACTTATGAAGGCTGTACCGCTATGTTCGCACCAGCTGAAGGGTTCTATGTGACTCCCGGGCTGGGAAAGAATCAAGCGCGTATCGCTTATGTGTTGAATGAGAAAGAGCTGCTGATGGCTGCTGAGTGCATAGAACGTGGTTTGAAGGTTTATCGCGAGAAGGTGATGAAAGTCAATGACTGAAATCAGATTCCAGGAGGCTATGGAATAAAAAACCTAGCCTCCTGTTTTTTACAAATTGGAATCAGTCCTGGATTTCATAGCCAAGCTTTATGCCCCATACAGAACGCATGGCATCTGTGATTCTCAGAACCCTGAGTGTCTCTCTCCAAGGCATAGCTTCTGCTTCAAGCTTGTTGTCCGCTATCGCTTCAGCAGCTGCATCAAGCTCATATTCATATCCACTGATCTCATGGTTGACTGGTATTGTTTCAAGAACGACGGGATTCCTGTCACCTGAGAGTACCTTGATTTCTTCAGGATTGTTTACATTCTCTACGACGATTGTTCCTTCTGTTCCGTAGATCATACCTTTCCTGTCAGACACACATTCAGAATCAGAGAATATGGAAGCCATGATTCCTGACTCGAAGCTGATGTTGATTGTATTTCTCAGATCAACGCCTTCCTCGCTTTTCACAGCCAATCCTGATAGTGATTTGATAGTATCATTACCTACTGCCATCAATACGAAATTGAGAGGGTAGACACCGACATCCATCAGAGCACCACCGCCAAGCTTCGGATCAGCGATTCTTGATTTATGGATGATCTTGTAGCCAAGGTTTGCTGTGATGCTTGTGACGCGTCCGATTCTGCCGGATTCGATGATGTCCTCAATTATCTTCCTTGAAGGCATATAACGTGTCCAGATAGCTTCAGCTACATATAGATGATTTCTAGCTGCTAATGTGAAAACCTCTTCGGCTTCTTTTTCATTGATGCAGAACGCTTTTTCACAAAGTATATGCTTGCCAGCTTTCAGTGCTTCCATCATCTGATTGTGATGGAAAGCATGGGGTGTAGCTACATAAATCAATTCAACTTCTGAATCTGAGTAAAGCTCTTCATATGAACCATATGCTTTTGCGACGTCAAAGCGTGAAGCGAATTCCTCAGCTTTGGCTTTGTCACGGCTGGCGACAGCTTCGATTTTGATTCTGTCGCTCATCTTAATCATTGTACTAGCAAGTGTTCCTGCGATATTCCCACAACCTAAAATTCCGATTTTCAGCATTAGTTGACTCTCCTTGACTTTATTATATAGCTCTATGGGACTGAATGCCACAGATGTAATTGCAAATCCCACTGGATTGCAGATGGAATGAAAGCATGGTAGATTAAAATACGGGAAAGCTGACTGCTTTTCCTTGGCTGGAATAGCCAGAAGCCTGCAATCTTTTTGCAGGATCAGTCAGAATCGAGGACAGGAGATGGCTGTGGATTCTCTTTTTGCAGATTTTCAGTCCCTTTCGTCTATGACGAAGGAGAAAGCGGAGAAAAACGTACAGGAAGCGCTGAATTATCTCAGGCTTGATTTCCGTAACCTTGGTATTGTTATAAGCCAATACCATCCACTTGAAGTATTGAAGATGGCTGCATGGGAGGAGAGGCGGATTGTCAGAACAAAGTCGAGAGAGCCTTTTTCTGCAGTTTCTGGACGTCTGCTGCCAGTGTTATTGCAGTCGATAATCCAGAGTACGTTTTTCGATGTCTCACATGGAATCTCCACAAACAGGAACATCAAAGAGAAGGATTGGCAGAGAATCAGATCGCTGGTAGATGATGCTGCCAAGAGGCTTCTCAGATGTATTGAATGCTATACAGTGCTGATGATTCGTACTGGGATGATAAAAGAGGAGAACGCTCCTCTTTATAGAGAAGCCCTCTTTGAAGAGGCTTTTCCTCCTGCAGAGGACAAGGAACGGATTGAACGGACTTCGTACATGACTTATGGCTCAATGCAGTCAGCCAAGGATGTTATCATAGAGCAATATGGCGCTGAGCCTGAGTTTCTTGTCAGTGAGATGTACAAGATTGTGATAAGAGGCCTTGAAGGTATTGATAGACTCTCTGAAGAAGCTTCAATCTACAAAGCTGAAGTAGAGACGATGATGGCTCAGAAAAGAGCTGCTGACCCTGAGAGAATCATTACGGATGAGGACCTGATACATGAGATCATCAAAGAAAATGGCTGGGAGACTCGTGTAGCAAGGTTGGCTGGAGAGCGCGATGACTTCGACCTGTTCCGTCCTGACTTTGTCTCCAATCTTCCACGGAAAACATATGAGACACTCTCTGTTTACCCTGGAACGGTGGATTTGGATGCGATGATGATGAAGGGTATCTGGCCTGCTACTATCTATCCGTTCATCCATTTCGGTGATATGTTCTTCTCCTTTGTTTCTCAGCACATACAGTCATACGGCATAAGAATATTGCAGGAAACTGCCGGATTGCCGCTTAGATATACCGATGCGGCATTTGAAGCGCTTAAGCTTCTTTTCAATGAGACCGATGAGCTTGATGTCTACTCATTCGATGGAAACAAAATTGATGTATCTATACTTTCTTCGCTTGTGGAAGTGAATGCTTTCACATCACCGGAGCTCTTCCAGGCAAGGATTGAACGCAGAGCAGAAGAGAAGAAGCATAAGCCTGCTCCCGGGCATAAAGGTCTGATTGTAGAGCCTGATGATTTCGAGAGTCTTGCACATCTATCCGATAACATCTTCACCACATCTGTGTATTGTCTGATGAAATCATCAACCAATCCTCAGCTGAGAAAGAACGTCTATAAGACAATCTTTGGACAGCTGGAGATGCCTGAGGCAGATGAATATGATGCGATAATCGATCCAGAGGAGATTGAGAACGAAGAGAAGATTATCGATGATGATGTCCTTTCCGATGATATCACTGATGAATATGAGTATGAGGCAGAGGATGAAGATGAGAAGGAAAAGCGCCTGGAAGAGAAAGAGAAGGAACTGGAAAAATCCATCCCTGAGGATTTCTCTGATTACGAAAGAAGCGCTGAGATAGAGAAGCTTGTCGATAAATATGCGCTTACAAATGATATCATCAAACGCGAAGAGGAGATGGAAGCTGAGAGCGATGAGTATGAGAAAGAGCTCGATAGCGATGATTTCTCCTCAGATGATTCTGTTGACGATGATGTAGTCGATGACGATGTCGATCCAGTTGCTGAAAAACTCTATGATGAGGCTGAGAAAGATGATATCTACGCAGATGAGAACTACACAGATCCCGATCAGCTGACATTCTTCGATGAGCTATTCAGCGATGAAGAGGAGAAAGATTTCGATAAAAGCGCAGAGGAAGAGCTGGAAGAGGAAGATGAGGAAGAATATGAGAAGGCTGAGGAAGAAGCTGAAGCTTTCTCTGCTTCTGGAAATGAATCTATCCTTGATTCATCCATAAAAGAAGCTACAGATGAGGCTGAATCTGATGAGAGTTCTGAAACTGTATCTACTGAAGAGCTAAAAGAGACTTCCATCTCAGATGAGGAAGCCTATGATATCTCTGCAAGCAATGATAACGCTTCAACGAGCACAGCAGAAGAAAATGATACAATGCCTGGCGAGGAATCTGAAAGCTCTGAAGAGGGGGAGGCGTCTGCGACAGAGCCAGAGATTGCTGAAACTACTGAAGATAAAGGTCCTGAAACTGTATCTGCTGAAGAGCTAAAAGAGACTTCCATCTCAGATGAGGAAGCTGCTGATATCTCTGCAAGCAATGATAACGCTTCAACGAGCACAGCAGAAGAAAATGATACAATGACTGGCGAGGAATCTGAAAACTCTGAAGAGGGTGAGGAGTCTGCTACAGAGCCAGAGATTGCTGAAACTACTGAAGATAAAGGTTCTGATACAACTGCTTCCGATGAAGAGCATGAAGATGCTGGATCTGCTGTGGTTGAGGCTGTAAAGCTCGAATCTGAATCTGCGGCTATGCCTCTTTATGAAGAAGATCACTCAGAAGAAGCTATTACGCCTTCTGAAGAGAATGAGACAACTGAAAGTCTCATAGACAAAGGCCTTGTCAAACCTGTTGAGCTTGCTGGCGGTGGAAGAGTCTTCGTGATGACAGAAGCTGAAAGTGAGAGGGTAGTTGAAGAAGAGGAAGAGCAGGATGACAAGCTTTCCGATTTGCATGGAATCCTTCATGATATCGCAGAGAAGCTGGATAGCAGTTCAGCATTCCTTTCCTTCCTCGCAAATTCTGACTATGAGATGCGGGATTATCTGGAGAGGGTGATAAAGTCGAGCTGGGAGAGGCAGAGAGCTGATGGCAAGGATAAGATGTTCTCCATCTACGATTATTCGATTTCAGTTGTAATTGCTTCCGGTGGCGTGAACGATGAACTGCGGAAAGAAGGCTTGCTGAACAACGCTGGAGCTGTGATGTATTCAAAGCACAAAGATGAATGGAATGCGCTTATTCTCTCGCTCGATGATGATTTCGCGCTTGTGGATGCTTTTGAGAGGAAAATCACACCGCAGAGCTTCTCTCCCTCGAACTGGAAGATTTGCCGGGTAATCGGCCAACAGCTGATAGACAGGAGCAAGTGATGTTGCAGAAAGAGCTTGAGAAGAGATTTGCAAAAGCAAAGGAGATTGCTCTTTCCGCTTCTTCGTTCCTGCTATCACATGAAGCGCTGAGAAGATCGATTTCAATCAAAGCTGAGAATGATTACGTAACTACTGGTGATAAAGAATGTGAACGTTTGATCATCACTCAGCTTAAAGAGGCTTTTCCAGATGATGGCATCTATGGGGAAGAGAGCGGAGATCTTTCAGCTGAGAGCGCTGTGAAATGGATAATAGACCCTATCGATGGTACTGTCGATTTTATGGCTTCTTTCCCGAATTACACAATCTCGATTGCGTTCAAGGATGAAGAAGGAATTGCGCTTGGTGTTGTCATGGTGCCGCGGCAGAATGAGATGTTCTCCGCTATTCGTGGACAAGGCGCATTCCTGAACGGAGAGAGAATATATACAGATGAAGTGACTGATTTGGGTAAGACTCTCGCAATTCTTGTACCTCCGCATCGTCATCATGAATACCTGCATGAATACATAAAGAAAATGGAGAAGTTCTATCAGATTGTCTCTGATATGAGATCAATTGGTTCTGCAGCGTTGTCACTATGCTATGTAGCTTCTGGCAGATGTTCCATTTATTATGAGATAGCGCTCCATATCTATGATGTTGCAGCAGGCCTTCTCATTCTCTCTGAAGCAGGTGGTATATACTCTCTGAAGGAGCGCAGTGATGGCTCCTTGTCTGTGGCAGCCTCTTCAAATAAAGCATATGAGAAGATGATTGAGGTTGTCGATGAATGAGGCCTTGATTTTCGATTTCGATGGTACACTTGCGGATTCATCGGAAGGTATTTTCCATACAGCGCTATATACTGTCAGGAAGCTTGGTGTGGATAGAGAATACTCGGAAGAAGAGCTCAGACGTTTTGTGGGACCTCCATTGAGGCAATGCTTCGTTGTGGCTTTCGGCCTTGATGAATCGCTTCTGGATGAGGCAATAGAGATCTATAGGAAAGAATACGATGAGCATGGCCGCTATATGATGCATCTCTATCCTGGAATGAAAGAGACGCTCATTTCATTGAAAGAGAGAGGCATCAAACTCGGTGTTGCTACTTTCAAATCAGAAGCGCTGGTGAAGATTTGTTTGGAGTATCTGGGCATCGCGGATCTTTTTGACAGCATACATGGCTCATCTCTTTCCGAGGACATGACGAAAGGGGATATCATAAAGCTTGCTCTCGCAGATTTGAAATCTGATAAATCTGATACGCTCATGATTGGTGATACCATCTCAGATCAGAAAGGTGCAGAGGAAGCCGGCATAAAGTTCGTCGCTGTAACATATGGCTTTGGCTTTAAGCCGGGTTCTGATATCAGTTGCTATAAGACAGTCTCTTCTGCATTCGAGCTGATGGAGCTTGCCACGCACTGAAAAAACACTCTATGTTGTTTTCTTCGCAAGGATTGTGTGTGGCATCTGTCTTTAGGATATACCTTCTAACGAAAGAATGGAGGATTCATGTCTTTTAAAAACTTGATCAGGACTGTTTGTTTTGTTCTTATAGCGTTCCTATCTGTTTCAGTTCCATTGTATGCAGAAGATGATGATTCTCTATTAATCTCTGCAATAAAAAATGATGACCAGAACAAGATCCAATCTTTGATTGACACGGGAGTTGATGTTAATGCAGCAGATGACTATGGCTTAACCCCTCTGATGCATGCAGCATCTAACACTGATGATCCTTACGTAATCAAAGTGTTGCTTGAAGCTGGCGCTGATATTGAGGCAATGAATAATAGGACTGGTACACCTCTTATGACAGCTGCAAAATATACTGAGAATCCTGAAATAGTCAGAGCCTTATTGGAAGCTGGAGCTTCTTTAAGTGTAAAGAATGATGAAGGCGAAACTCCGTTAATGTATGCCGCAGAGAACAGCAATTCTGATGTTGCTGAAATGTTGCTTGAAGCTGGCGCCAGTGTCGATGAAGCCGATAACCGCGGCTGGACGGCTCTGATGTGTGCTGCTTTTCGGGGCAATTCCGATGTTGTAAGAGTTTTGCTTGAAGCTGGCGCGGACGTTAATGTAAGCGATGAAACAGGAATAACGCCTCTGATGAATGCTGCTGTCAGTAGAAATCCTGATGCTGTAAGGACTTTGCTGGAAGCTGGAGCTGATGTTAATGTCACTGATTATTATGGTTGGACGCCACTTATATATGCTGTTTATCAAGAAAATCTTGATCTCGTCAGGGTCTTACTGGAAGCTGGAGCTGATGTGAATGTGGTTGTTGATGGTGAGTCACTACTAATGTGGGCTATTAATGACAACAGCGACATTGATGTAATTATGGCTTTGCTGGAAGCTGGGGCAGATGTCAATGCAAGGGATGAGTACGGCAAAACAACATTGATGAATGTTGTTGAAAAGGGCAATCCCGATGTCGTTATGGCCTTGATCAAAGCTGGAGCTGATATCAACGCAACAGATAATGAAGGGTATACATCTCTTATGCATGCGGCTTCGGATGGCAGCCTGGAATCACTGAAAATCCTTTATGTACTTTTAAAAAGCGGAGCGAACGCAAAACTAAGAGATGCAGAAGGGAAAACCGCACTCGATATCTTTGAATCTAATTCCGATTATATGCCAGGTGCTCCATATTGGGATCTCGTGGAAGCGACATATCTCTGATTGATCAGCATATAAGTAATGCAATGAAAAGCACAAAGGAAAATGAGGCAACCGTCTAGATTGCATGAGATGGCACAGTAAGAGCTATTTTGAACAGATGGAAGTATCTCACAGAAATGCTTCTCAATAAGGCGCTTTAGACTGAGAAGGGATGAAGAATTACAGTCCACCATAAAACAAAACTCCTGTGCCTTCTTCTTTCTAGCATAGGAGCTTTTTCAAAGTTTACTCCAGACTGGTTGGATCTGGAGTGTGAGACTCAGCTCTTATTTCATTATTTTTCTGAAAAGAGTCTTGAAATCCTCTACAGTTGCCTCTTTTGGATTTCCTGGAGCACAAGCATCTGCGGCTGCGCTCTCAGCGAGGAACTGGAGATCATCTTCCTTGATAGCGTCAAGCTTTTCAGGAATGCCAACATCCTTGGACAGCTGCTTTACTGCATCGACTGCAGCTTTGCGGTACTCTTCCTGGGACATGGAATCGACATTCGTGACGCCCATGGCTCTGGCAATCTCTCTGTATTTCTCGCCAGTTGTCTCTGCGTTGAACTCCATGACGATTGGAAGCATCATTGCGCATGCGACGCCGTGCGGGGTGTCATAGACAGCACCGAGAGTATGTGCCATGGAGTGTGCGATGCCAAGGCCTACATTTGAGAATCCCATACCAGCGATATACTGGCCAAGCGCCATATCTTTCTTTCCGTTTGCATCTCCTGCTACTGAAGCCCTGAGCGAGCGTGCGATGATCTCAATAGCCTTGAGATGGAACATGTCTGTCATTTCCCATGCGGCTTTTGTTGTATAGCCTTCGATTGCATGTGTGAGCGCATCCATGCCAGTTGCTGCTGTGAGGCCTTTTGGCATTGTCGCCATCATGTCTGGATCAACGACTGCTACAATTGGCATATCGTGTGGATCGACGCAGACAAACTTTCTCTTCTTCTGCACATCTGTGATGACATAGTTGATTGTGACTTCCGCAGCTGTTCCTGCTGTTGTCGGAACTGCAATGATTGGTGTGCAAGGCTTTTTGGTTGGTGCAGTCCCTTCAAGGCTCCTGACATCCTCAAATTCAGGATTTGCAATGATGATTCCAATCGCTTTCGCTGTATCCATAGAGCTTCCGCCGCCGATAGCGACAATGCAGTCCGCTCCGGCTTCCTTGAAGGACTGGACGCCATGCTGTACGTTTTCAATAGTCGGATTTGCCTTGATATCTGTATATAGCGAGTAGGGGATAGAAGCTGCATCAAGCACATCTGTGACTTTCTTTGTCACTCCGAATTTGACAAGATCCGGGTCAGAACATACAAATGCTTTCTTGAAGCTGCGGTTCTTGATTTCTGTTGCGATTTCGTTTATTGCTCCGCTTCCATGGTAGGAAGTCTCGTTGAGAATGATTCTGTTTGCCATATAAGCCTCCAATGTTAAATATAGGGATGAAAAAGGAAATTGGAAAGAATCTTCATATTCTTTTAACAAGTAGACACCATTCCCTCCTTCTGATATCCTTTTCGGTTGGAGGCAAGGGCTGATGGACGAAAGGTTTTTTTCCGCTGTTTATGATAACCCTTACCTGAATTGTTTTGTTTATATGCCGGCATTGTCCGGCTTTTTTCTTAAGAGGAGATTCAATGGCTAGTGTATTTGCTTCGAGATCGCTTTGTGTCATAGATGATTTGACAATCAATGAGCGCCGATATTTCTTCAAGAAAGTGAAGGAATTGAAAGAGGCTATCCTCTCTGACGATAAGGCTGTGATGGATAGTTTCAGGATCAATGATCCAGATTTCGGCATCTATGAAGTTTTCCTTGAGGACAGCACAAGAACGAAGGAGTCGTTCAGAAATGCGGCAGCATTCCATCATGCTAAGGTTTCTGAGCTCATCTCCTCTTCTTCGTCAATCAATAAAGGTGAGAGCTATGCCGATACGTTCAATATGCTTTCCGGCTATCATAACTCGATCTTCATTGTCAGAAGCAAAGTCGAAGGACTGACAAAATGGCTCTCTGAAGAGTGCGGCGAATATGCAAAGCGCAATGGGTTGCCATATACTCCAGCATTCATCAACGCGGGAGACGGCAAGCATGAACATCCGACGCAGGAACTTCTTGATGAGTTTACGTTCCTTGAGGATCTGAACATGGATTTCGATTCCATCCATGTAGCGCTTGTCGGAGATCTCTATCATGGCAGGACTGTGCACTCCAAAGCCGATGGCTTGAGGATTTTCAATCATGTCAAAGTCGATTTGATTGCCCCTGATGAGCTGATGATGCCGGATTCATACATTGAGAAGATGAAGGAAAACGGCTTCGAAGTCTCTATATATCCATCAATCGAGGAGTATGTGAAGGCAGGCAAGCCTGCGCGTCTCTGGTACTTCACTCGTCCGCAGCTTGAGAGAATGGGCGAGAGAATTCTCCAGAAGCAGGATATTCTGAGAGAAGCTATAACATTCCGCCGTGATTTCTTGCCATATCTTCAGGAGAATACCAGGTTCTATCATCCGCTGCCGAGGCACAAAGAGCATCCGACGATTCCTACATGGCTGGATAAAACGCCGCTCAATGCATGGGAGAGACAGGCTATAAACGGTATGTATTGCCGTATCGTCCTGCTTTCGCTGATTGGCGGGAAGATTGGTTCTGATTACATCCCTGTTCCGGGTGAGCATGATAACGATATGAGGACAGAGGAGTATATCATCCAGGTCGAACCTTCGAAGAACAAGAAAGACAAGAACTACTCGGAGGGAGTGCGTCCGATAACAGATGGTATCGTCATCGATCATATCTGCAAGGGAGATGAGCCTGGCGAGATCAGGAACCATATGAGATTGATCTCTTCGATTCTCGGCCTTGATGATGAAAGGGGCGGAGAATGGGTCTCAAGGGGCTCCGATGGACAGTACAAGGGAATCATATTCCGTCCTGGCGCAAGGCCGCTGGAGAGAAAGGATCTCAAGAGGCTTGCTGCTGTTGCGCCTCATTGCACCCTGAACATCATCAGGGATGGCCGTGTCGCGGAGAAGTACAGGACGCATATGCCGCCACGCATCTATAACTTCGATGATCTGTGCTGCCAGAACGATGCCTGTGTTTCCAATCCAATCAATGGAGAAGGTGTGCCTGCTTCGTTCTATCGCACTCCGGACGGACACTTCGCATGTGCATATTGCGGACGCTTCCATTCTTTCAAGGAAATCTGGAAAAAGCGTTCATAAATGATACAATCAGGGGAGAGATATTATGAAAAAGCTTGATGAAATCACTGAATACTATGGACCGATACTGGCAAAAGGGGCTTTTGAGCTGGGAGCTATAAAGCTCTCTCCATCTGCACCTTTCACGTGGGCTTCTGGCTACAGAATGCCTATATACAACGATAACAGGATGTTCCTCGCATCTCCGAAGTATAGAGCACTGATTCGCGATGCTTTCGCTGACATGCTCAGCGCTAGCGGAGAGAAGTGCGATAACATCGCTGGAACTGCTACAGCTGGCATTCCTCATGCAACTAGCCTTGCAGATATGCTTTACAAACCGCTTTCATACGTCCGTTCCTCTTCAAAGGACCATGGGCTTGGCCATCAGATTGAAGGTATCAGCAAAGAAGGCTATGGCGGACAGAAAGTCGTACTCATTGAAGACCTTATCTCTACAGGATCTTCATCGCTGAAAGCTGTGGAGGCTATCAGGAAAGCGAATGGTGATTGCACGCTCTGTCTCGCTATCTTCACTTATGGATTGAAGGCTTCGTCCGATGCATTCGCAGCTCTCGATCCTGAGTGTGTATGTCATACGATTCTTTCCTATGACACGATGATCCATGCGGCTTGCGAGACAGGATATATCACAGCTGACGAGGCTGATATTCTGCAAGACTGGCGTACTGATCCATTCGGCTGGGGTGAGAAGAGAGGATTTCCCAGGGAGGTCAAAGAATGAGCTATATTGACTTGCTGCGCGAAAGTGCTAAGAACTCAGGCAACATTGTCTGCATGGGACTCGATCCAGTTCTCTCGGTATTGCCAGAGAGCGAGGAGCCGACAAGAGCAAGGCTCTCTGCATATTTTGCTGAGATATTCCATCGCATGAGACTGGAAGGAATCTCCCCGGCGGCTTTTAAGCCGAATATTGGCTATTACTCTTCCCTCGACAATCCACGCGAAGAGGATTTCCAGGGCTCCCTTGCTCTTGCTGATATCCTTGATCTGCTGGAGAATTTCTTTCCGGGCGTACCTGTCATTCTCGATAGCAAGAGAGGTGATATAGCACGTTCAAGCGGAAACTATGCAAAAGAGGCTTTTGACTGCTGGAAAACAGATGCAGTAACAGTCTCTCCTTACATGGGTACTGATTCTGTAATGCCGTTTGCTTATGAGGGCAAAGGCATCTACGTGCTTAACAGAACATCCAATCCAGGTGCTGTGGACTTGCAGAATATTGTTACTATGGATGCTGTCGATGAGAAAGATCTCTATCCGATGTATATTGCTGTAGCTCACCGCATCGCATATTGGGCAACAGAGCACAGCGGTATTGGAGCTGTAGTCGGTGCAACGAGCATGAAAGAGCTTGGAGAGATCGCATCGTATTATGCTGGCAAGGATATCCCGATGCTCATTCCTGGAGTAGGCTCTCAGGGAGGCAGTGCAGCAGACGTTATTGCAGCTTTGAAATCATCGGGATATGATCTTTCGCTTGCGCGTATCAACTCCTCATCAGGTCTTACACACCCATGGAAGAAGGGCGCGGCGCCTGAGGACTGGCTTGACGAGGTCATGAGTGCAATTCATGCGCTTATCGAGGAGGCTTCAATCTGATGGATGTGAATTCTCTCAGGCATAATCATCTGAAAGGTGCTCCGATTCTAGCAACAGTCTCCGGTGTCGCTTCGACAAAGAAGGAGCTGATTGAACTCTTCGACAAGAAGATTCCGGCTATCGATATCATCACGACAAAGAGTTTTCAGGTGACACCCAATCCAGGGAATAGAGAGCCTATAGTCTGCTCTCCTAAAGCTGGTGATTTCGGCAATTCTGTCGGATTGAGGAATCCTGGAATGGATGTGATTCTCCCTGAAATAAAGGAGATTAGGGAAAACGGAATGAGAGCGCTTCTGAACATCTCGCTCTCAGCTTCCAACCCAGAAGATTTCATTACTCTTGTCAAAGCTTTCGATGTTTATGCGGACTTGCTTGAGCTGAATTTCTCATGCCCGCATGCCGCAGCTGGATTTGGGGCCTCGATTGGAAGCGATGCATCAATTGCCTCTTCATATGTGGAAGCTATATGCAAAGCTTATCCTGAGAGAAAAGCGCTTCTGATAGTGAAGCTCACACCGAATGTCCCTGATATCGGGGCAATCGCGAAAGCTGTGATTGAAGCTGGTGCGGATGGGATTGCCGCAATCAATACAGTTGGTCCTAAACTTTACATCGAGCCAAATTCTGGAAAGCCGATATTGAACAACAAGATTGGCGGAAAGGGTGGAGCTTCCGGCGAATGGGTCAATGCAGAAGCCCTCGAGGCTATCAAAGCAATCAGGAAGGCAATAGGTGATGATCCAATCATTCTCGGCATGGGTGGTGTTACAAGACCTGAGGATGTCAAAGCCATGATCGCCTCCGGTGCTGATAGCGTAGGAATCGGATCTGCACTTTCCCGTGTGATGCCTACAGAGTGGCAGAATTATCTTGCTGCTATGAAAAGCGGTAACTCCGTCTCTTGCTATCTCTCAGATAAGAACATGCTTGAATATACACCGCATACAGTAGTGAAGAAGGAAATACACGAAAGCGGTGTCATGATTCTCACTCTCTCAGGAAAGATGGAATGCCAGCCTGGCGAGTTCGTCTTCATCTGGCTTCCTGAAAGCGGAGAGAAGCCTTTCTCTGTGGCTGTCAATGATCCTCTTACATTCCTGATCAAGAAGCGCGGCATCTTCACAGAAGCTCTCTTCAATGTCAAAGAAGGCGATACAGTCTATACAAGAGGCCTCTATGGAAAGGAGATGAAGTACCAGAAATCCGAGAAAGCATTGCTGATCGGAGGTGGTACGGGAGCTGCTGTCCTTCCTCTTATAGGAGAGAGGCTCAAGAAAGATGGCACTGTGATGGATATCAGAGTAGGTGTGGCAGTTCCATCTTCTGGCAAGGATCCATTGCAGGATGTGCTGGAAACATATGGTACATACCTCTCTGTCGCTGATGATGGCAAGCCTGGACGTGTTCTGGATACTCTTACAGATAAGGATGTAGAAGGTGATGTCTCTGCATATGTCGTCGGGCCGGGCAAGATGATGGAGAAAGCTGCCAGACAGCTTGAGACATTAGGGCTTTCCGATAAGCGTATCTATCTCTCTATGGAGAAAAACACGATGTGCGGTATAGGCATGTGCGGTGAATGTGTCTGCGGTGGGCATCTGCCTTGCAAGGAAGGTACATTCTTCACATGGAAGACACTCAAGGAGAATGGTGCTGAGCTATGATTGATCCCCATGTTCATCTCAGAGACTGGCAGCAGGCTGGCAAAGAGACGATTCTTCACGGTATGACTGTGGCAGCCGCTTCAGGCTTCACTCATCTCTTTGATATGCCTAATACAGCCCCTCCATGCACAGATCGGGATACGATAATCTCACGCTTGGCAGATGGTGGCGAAGGAAGCGAGAAAACAGGTGTCTCTTACCATCTTTATGCTGGTCTTACCGCGGACTGCGATCAGATACATGAGATGGTAGAAGTGCATGATGAACTGTTTCCTCTGGTTGTTGGCTTGAAGATGTTCGCCGGCCAGTCTACGGGCAACATGGGAATCATCGGCTATGAAAAGCAGCTTGGAGTGTTCAAAGCGCTTGCGGAGGCTGGATACAGCGGTGTCTTAGCTGTGCACTGCGAAAAAGAGGAGCTGATGAATCCCTCTCTCTTCATTCCTGGAAGGTGGGAAACACATTCTCTGTCACGTCCTGCAAAAGCTGAAGTCGAAAGCGTTAACGATATCGTGAAAGCTGCGGCTGAAGCGGGGTATAAAGGGACATTGCATATCTGTCACGTCTCTGCAAAAGGTACTGTTGAACTTGTCAGAGAACTCCGCAAAAGCGTTCCTTTCAGAATAACGATGGGTGCAACTCCTCACCATGCTCTGCTCACTGCAGAGGATGCGAAAGTGCATGAAAGATATCTGAAGATGAATCCTCCTCTGCGAAGTGAAGAGGACAGGGAAGCTGTCTTCCAGGCGCTTGTTGATGGTACGATCGACTGGGCTGAATCAGATCATGCTCCTCACACGATAGCTGATAAGGAAAACGGTGCTTCAGGCATTCCAGGTTTGCCAGGCATGCTGCTTTTAGCGTCCAGACTCAGAGACGCAGGATGCAGCGAGAACAGACTGGATGAAATCTTCGGAAAGAAGGTTCAGAGTGTCTTCTCTCTCTCTGACAGCGGTCCATCAGTGCCTCAGGATGCTGGGACAATCTACGAGAAGATGGCTGGTGAGTATCCTTGGAACCCTTTCAGCTGCTGAATTCCTCTTTTCTCCTTTCCAGATTCGTACTAATGTAGCTGTATGAGAAGAATACTTACAGTTCTTTTGCTCGCTGCAACGGCTTTGATGCCACTTGTGGCGAATGCTGTTGAAATCGAGGATGCTGGCTCAGATTTATGGGCAGTATTCATCTCCGACCAGGAAGTCGCAGAGCCTTCTGTAGAGGATCTCATCGCTTCTGGCGTTGCAATAGATAGCGCAGACAGCACTATCACGATGTTCCCGACATATGAAGAAGGCCTCATCCATCTTAGTTCTTCATTGGCTGAAAAGATGATTGCCCAGCTGTATGCATGGGGGCCAGAGAGCTTTTCCGGTGTCTATCAGTACAATGGAGATGAAGGCAAGTTCGCTATGTTCGCTTTCGCGAAGCCGGATCTGGTTCCATCCCTCTCTGCTCTTGCCGATTACTTCATGGGCAATGTGGAGTACAGTGCTGTTGAGATGTCACTTGAAGAGATGATGCAAGAGTAAGAAGCTTTATACTGATTTTTTGATCAATCATGTGCTCTTTTCCTGTTTGCAGTTGTGTGATACTATCCTCCGTTGGAGGAAAGCACTATGGACGAAGGTGGCAGTATAAATTTAAATCCCTTACCTGAAGCTGTTGCAAAGAAACTAGGGCTTTCTCTTTTCGCTAAGGAGTGATTGGAAGGCCCGAGGAGAGCCAGATGATCACCAAAAGAACAGATTTAACCGTTAATCAGAATTATACCTGGATTGACTGCAGGGAGATTGACAAGGAAGATATCTCGATACTGACAGACGAGTATATGATTTCTTCGGAGCTCCTTGCTGATATCATGGATGCCGACGAGCAGAGCCGTATTGAGAAAGAAGATGATTACACAGTCATCATCTGCCGTCTCCCTTCTGCAGAAGAAGACGATGAGAAGCCATTGGAGAGGACTACTATCACGCTGGGTATGGTGCTCTATCCAGACAGGATCATCACGATATGCAGGGGAGACAGCGTTGTAATCGATGATTTCGCACGTCATCGTTTCCGCCAGTGCCCTGTTGAGACAAAAGAAGGCTTCGTCATCTCAATACTTGGACGGGCTGCTCTTGTCTACATCAGATTCCTGAAATATATAAACAGACAGAAAGATCTCGTTGAAGAGCAGCTGCACCAGTCAATCATGAACTATGAGCTGATCCAGCTCTTGCAGATCCAGAAGTCGCTTGTTTATCTGACAACAGGACTTACAGATAACGAAGTGCTGCTGGAAAAGCTCCAGAAGACTCCATACTTCCATCTGAACACGGAGGATGAAGAGGAGTTCCTGGAAGACAGCATCACAGATAATAAGCAGGCTATTGCCATGGCTAACATCTATTCAGATATCCTCACAGGTACAATGGATGCTTTTGCTTCCGTTATTGGCAATAACATGAACGTAATCATGAAACGCCTGACTATCATCTCGCTTTCTCTGATGTTCCCTACATTCATAACAGGTTTCTTTGGCATGAACGTCTCGATACCGGGAATGGATGGCAAGTGGGCGTGGCTTTTCCTTTTAGGCCTCTGCGCACTTGTAGCCATCATAGGAACATTTATCATCTCAGACAGGAAGAACCGCTCTGTAATCAAAGCCGGGCTGGGGGAGAAGCGTTCAATAAAGAAGAAGAAAGAATCGCAGTCTCCATCTGAGATCAAATACCTCAGACGCAAGAAGCACACTCTTGAGAACGATGATTAAACGTGAACCAGATGCTGCCAGCGTATTAATGTTGGCAGCATTATTCTGATAGCTTTTAGCTTTGTCATTTCCGGGTGCGTATTATAATCTTCTTGTTTTCTCTATTTCGACAACATTCTTGACCGGCTGTATGCTCTTATCTTTCAGCTTGGATATTACAACAAGGTATAAGACATCCACTACTACAGATAAGCTGATTCTCTCTGGATAAGTATCTGTTATCTCACTTGGAGCTGTCATTCCAGAAACATATAATCCCAAATCAGCATATTGGTTGATAGGGGAATTATCATCTCTGGTTATTATTATAAGAGTGCAGCCTTTTTTCTTGAGGACTTTCGCAATATCGATAGAGTCCCTGTTGATGCCTGTATAGCAGAACAAAACGGCAACATCTTTAGGTTTGCTTTGAGAGGCAAGTATGAGTTGTGTATGGAAATCTGTATTGAATACACATGGAATGCCTGTACTTATGAATCTATGGAAGAAGTCAAAGGCCGTTATTGCAGAACCACCAACACCAAATGCATACAGCATTGAAGCTTTGATGATAAGATCACCTGCTTCAGATACTGATTTGGCACTTAGCCTGTTTCTGGCTATATCTAAACATCTTTTAGTGCTTTCAAATACCAATGAGATAGGATCAGAACCGCTCTCAATAGCTTGCATATCAACAGGAATATTTTCTTTTGCAAGGCTTATTCGGAAATCATGATAGCTGTCAAATCCTATTTTCCTGACAAAGCGAACCATTGTCGCAGTGCTTATTCCAATCTGATTGCTTAAGTCGCTTATTGATAAATCGATAACCTCAGAAGGGTTTTCGAGTATGAAATTTGCGATTTTCTTTTCCTTTGCACTCATTAAATCATTATATCTTTTGATGTTATAGAAAACACTTACTTCCATAAAAACATAATATGAACAAAATCCATCAAATGCAAATAAAATAATTTTCTTTTTATGAAAAGATTTTTCTTTACAAATCTTTGAAATATGCTATGTTGAAAATAACTGGAGGTAAAAATGAAAAGGATAGTCACATTTGTATTAGTAGCCTTTCTTATTTCGTCCTTTGCATTTGCTGGTGGGCAGAAAGAGGAATCTTCTGCAGATGGGCGTATGGTGCTTACCATGACCAGCTCATATACGAAGGAAGAGTCCGCTACTGACAATACTAGAAAAATGCCGCGAGATACTATATTGGAATATGCGGAAAATAATGCTGATACTCTTGATCTTCAGATTACAGAGTTCCAGCATAATGATTACGAGACAGTAATCCAGGCAAGAGCCGCCGCAAATGATCTTGCAGACGTTTTCATCATGAAAGGGTCCTGGGTGAAGAACTTCTATGATAGCGGTCTTATTGCGGACCTGACAGGATATGTAGAAGAATGCCCATGGCTTGATGAATATAGGGATGGACTTTTCTTCCCTGCAACTGTAGATGGCAAGATAATGGCTACACCTATGCAGTTCTCCACAACTTCCATTGTATTTTATAACAAGGATTTGTGGGCTAAGGCTGGCTATGATGAATTTCCTTCCACATGGGAAGAAGTTTTTGCAGCGATTCCAAAATTTGAGGAAATGGGTGTATATCCAATTGCATTCGGCAATCGTGACAAATGGCAGTTCAATTCATCCTGGATTTCGACGCTTGGACCAAGATTCTGTGGTGAGGATTGGGTTGATTCTATTATTGAAGGAAGTGAGGATGTCGCTTTCACAGATCCTGAATTCACCAAGCTCCTTGAGTTTGTCGTGCAGCTTGGGCAGAGCGGATTGTTCAACCCCGATTATTCTGTAGTGGATAATCAGAATGCATCCTCGTTGTTCTTGCAGGGGAAGGCGGCAACCACAATTGATGGTTATTGGAATGTTGAATACATGGCATCTAGTGCGACGCCTGAGGTTCTTGAGAACATAGGTTTTGCTTATATGCCGACAATAGAAGGTGGAATTGGGGACCCTACATCCGCTTCTTCCGGTTGTGGCTGGTTCTGTGGAGTAAATTCAAGCCTCACTGGTGAACGTCTTGCAAAAGCCGCAGAGCTTGCTCTGTATATATCCGGACCTGCATTGTCACAGAGAATGACTGATGTTGGACTTGTAAGTACTTGCAATACTCCTCCAAGCGAGGGTGTGGAATTCGATACGCTGCATACGAATTATCTTGCATTCGTTGATAATGCAACAAGCACAGTACCAATTTGGGACGCTAATATGAATGCTTCTCTTATCGCAGTGATGAATGATCAGTTTGTTGAACTGCTTGCTGGAAGAACAACACCAGAAGCTGCTGCAGAGATAATTCAGGCTGAATACGAAGCTACGAGATAATCTCGGTATTTACTTTGGTTAACTGCCATAAGCTGATGGGCTGTGGCAGTCAGCCTGATTATGGATAAGGAGGAGATGCTATGAAGGCATTACGCAGAAGTACATATTTTGCATATCTTTCGATTCCTGTGTTTCTTTATTGCTTCATAATTCTTGTTCCAGTTGCAGGTGCAATATATTATAGTTTGTTCAACTGGGCGGGTGGTCCTAAGAAGACATTCATAGGGATTGGAAATTATATCACTCTTTTAACTGACAAAGTTTTTTGGCAATCATTTCTGCATAATGTAGAAATAACTGTCATATGCATTATTGGCCAAATTGGTCTGGCTTTGATTTTAGCTCTCGTATTGAATGCCAGAGGAATAAAGCTACGGCAGCTCCATTTATCTGTAGCGTATTTCCCTGCTATTCTTTCTGCCGTTGTAGTAGGTTTCATCTGGCAGATGCTTTATGATTACAGCAATGGATTAATAAATGATGTCCTTGCCATCGTTGGCTTGGATGAATATATACAGCCGTGGCTTGCGAATTCTGACTTGGCACTTGTCCTGTCTGCTATTCCGCTGATATGGAAGAATATCGGATACTATATGATCATAATTCTTGCAGGCCTTGCTGCAATCGACAGCTCTGTTATTGAGGTTGCGGAGATTGATGGTGCAAATTCCGTGCAGCGCCTTTTCCATATCGTAATGCCGATGATTAGAAATACACTCATTGTATGTCTGACTTTGTGCATATCAGGCAATATGAAGATATTTGATCACATTTACGTCATGACGGGAGGTGGCCCTGGAAATGCAACGAACGTGATGGCTCTATATGCATATCAAAATTCGTTTATACGTTACAGGATGGGCTATGGAAGTGCAATATCAGTGGGTATTCTTGTGTTAAGTATATTAATAACTATCCTTGTTCGGCATGCTATACAGGGGAGGTCTGAAAATGAAGAATGAAAATGAATCTCAGACCATCAAGCTCCAGAGAGCGGCAAGGTGGGGTTTTGTCGGCAGGATAGCTATGAATGTATATGCAATCATTGCATCTATCAGTTGCCTGTTCCCCATGATATGGCTTGTATATTCATCGCTTAAGACACAATTTGAATTCGATGTAGATAGCTTCTCTCTGCCTCAGAATCCTACTCTCGATAATTATGTGCATGTATTAAGTACTTCCCCAATGTTCAGATACATGCTCAATTCGATCATTGTAGCAATCATCTCGGTATTTGGTATCATTCTATTCAGTTTTATTGTTGGATACTTTGTTGCAAGGCTTAAATTCAGAGGAAGAAGGCTGATTTTCAACTTATTTCTTCTTGGAATGCTTGTTCCTGTCCATTCGCTCATGGTTCCAATGTATGTGATGTTCTCTAATATAGGGCTGACTGATAGTCTGGTTGCTCTTATTCTCCCATATATTTGCTTTGAGCTGCCACAGGGGATTTATCTTGCAGAAAGTTATGTACATAGCATTCCAAGAGAAATGGAGGAAGCTGCTTCGATTGATGGGGCAAGTTTTTCATATACGCTGTTCCGTATAATTCTTCCAATTGCTAAACCGATATTAGTCACTATAGGCATAATATCATTTTTCTATTGCTGGAATGAATTTAGTTTTGCTTTGATTCTTATAAGTCGAGAAGCTTTACGCACGGTTCCGCTTGGCCTTACGTTATTCAGCGGATCATTTACGACAAATTATCCTGTGATGATGGCTGCTATGGTAATAGCGACATTTCCATCATTGCTCATATACGTATTCTTCAGCAGAAAGATCATGGATGGCATGGTTGCTGGAGCAGTAAAGGGGTAAGATATGAAATATCTGACATTGAACGGAGAATGGGAAGCTTGGAGCAAAAGCAATCCTTCGGAAACTCATAAGGGGAGTATCCCGGGATCAGTTTATTCAATCCTTTTGGCAGAAGGTGCGATAAATGATCCATATTGGCGTGATAATGAGCTTGAAACAATGGACCTTATGAAACAAGACTGGGTCTTTGAACGCGCATTCGTCATAAATGAAGATATTCTCTTATGTCCCGCTGTTGAATTGAGTTGCAAAGGTCTTGATACCATTTGTGATATTTATATCAACGGAGTATTCATTGGACACGCAGAGAACATGCATAGACAATGGACCTTTGACATAAAGCAAGCACTGAAGGATGGAGAGAATACAATCCGGATTGAATTTATGTCACCTGTAAATTACATCAAGGAGATGGATGCAAAGGAACATTGGGGTGGAAGCATATACGCGATGCAAGGATTCCCTTATTTACGGAAAACTCATTGCATGTTTGGCTGGGATTGGGGACCGCGTCTTCCAGATATAGGTATTTGGAAAGATATTGAGATAATCGGAATCGATTCAGCTAGAATTGTTGATTGGAAAGTTCAGCAGATTCATCATCCAGATCATGTATGCGTTTCCGTAACTGTTGAAAAAGAAAGCGAAGCGGATGTCGTGATTTCACTCTTCTCTCCAGAGGGAATACCTATAAAGGAGGGAGCTGCAGGCGAATTCATTGTTGAGAATCCGGAACTCTGGTGGCCCAATGGTCTTGGTGATCAGCCGCTTTATACATTGCGCATAGAGCTTTTCCATGATGGGAAAATTGTCGATTCGCTCTCAAAGCGTATAGGATTGAGGACAATGACGCTTACCCGCAAGCCTGATGAATGGGGAGAGAGCTTCTCTCATTGCGTCAATGGTGTTGATTTCTTTGCAATGGGTGCTGATTATATCCCTGAGGATAATATTTTGTCCCGCATTACTCCTGAACGCACGCGAAAACTTCTGGCTTGTTGTAAAGCGGCAAATTTCAATGCCATAAGGGTCTGGGGTGGTGGATACTACCCATCTGATGATTTTTTCGATGCTTGCGATGAATTCGGTCTTGTTGTATGGCACGATATGATGTTTGCCTGTGCAAACTATCCAATCGATGCTCCTGGATTCGAAGAAAATATTACAAAGGAAATTATAGATAACGTCCGGCGTATAAGGCACCATGCTTCTCTTGGACTTTGGTGTGGCAATAATGAGATGGAGATGTATACGCCTGTCGAGAGGTACAATGGCAACTTCAAGACAAAAGCTTCATATATCCGTATGTATCAGCATATCATACCGCACATACTTGAGAAAGAAGATCCAGTTACACCATATTGGCCTTCTTCTCCATCTTCTGGAGGCAATTTTGATAATCCAACAGATCCTGATAGGGGAGATTCTCATTGCTGGGATGTCTGGCATGGTCGTCTTCCATTTTCGGAATATAGGAATGATTTCTTCCGGTATGTTTCTGAGTTTGGATTTCAATCATTCCCGTGCAAAGCTTCTGTAAAGGAATTCTCACTGCCAGAGGATTGGAATATCTTCTCCCGCATAATGGAAACTCATCAGCGTAACGAGGGTGCTAATGGGCTCATCATGACTTATATCGCGAAGAACTACCTGTATCCTGCTGATTTTGATGTTCTCCTCTACGCATCTCAGTTGCTGCAAGCTGAGGCTATGAAATATGGCGTAGAGCACTGGAGAAGGTATAGAGGTCGTTGTATGGGAGCAATTTATTGGCAGCTTAATGACATATGGCCAGTGGCTTCCTGGGCTTCGATTGATTATTATGGCAGATGGAAAGCCTTGCATTATTTTGCTAAAAGATTTTTTGAGCCAATTCACTTGAGCTGTGAGGAATATGGTGAATGTCAGGATAAGACATCAATCATCCAGGAACCGCATGGCCCTGTTCCTGTAAGAGCGAGGCTTAATGTAACAAATGAAACGCGGACAGCTGTTGACGCCATTGTAAAATGGCAGCTTAAAAATCCAGATGGTTCCGAGCTGCAAAGTGGCGTGATTTCTGCCAATATCCCAGCATTGCAGGCTGTGTGGATAGGAGATCTTGATTTCTCTGGCGCTGATTTCCGCAATGTTCATCTGAGTTATCAGCTGTATACCGAAGGTGAATGCAAATCATTTGATTCAGTTTTGTTTACAGAACCGAAATACTATAGATGGCAGGATCCTGAATTGATTGTTGAAAGGGATGGGGATGAGCTTGTCGTAAAGTCATCTGCATATGCAAAGGCAGTTGAGATCTATTCTGACACGGGTCGTTTCCTTCTTGAAGATAACTACTTTGACATGGATCCAGGAATACGCCGTATAAGAATTCTGGAGGAATCTGGGAATATTGATTTCCATATTCGCAGCGTTTGGAATATCAGATAGGAATCAATTTAATTAGGGGTAGCCTTTCCGAGGCTATCCCTTTTGTCTTTCTATATGGTGAGTACGTGAGGAGGCAATATGGAATATAGAAAAGCCGGAAAATCAGGGCTTTTCCTTCCTGAGTTATCTTTGGGAATGTGGCAGAATTTTGGAAAAGATGCTGATGATATCGAATGTCGTAACATAATCAAAACTGCCTTTGATAATGGAATTACATATTTTGATCTTGCAGATAATTATGGACCTCCAGCATGGAGCGCTGAAGAGCGTTTCGGTAAAATCGCACGTGATTTGTTAACTCGTCATCGAGATGAGATTGTAATAGCAACAAAGGCCGGATATGATTGCTGGGATGGTCCGTATGGGAATTGGGGCTCGAAAAAACATCTCATTGCTTCGCTCGATAAGAGCTTGAAATTATTTGGCATTGAATACGTAGACATCTTCTATCATCATCGGCCAGATCCAGAGACCCCAATGGAAGAAACTGCAGAAGCCTTGGAAACGATAGTGAGAAGTGGCAAAGCTTTGTATATAGCTATCTCGAACTACAATTTCGATGAGGCCAGAAAAATGGCAATGATTATGAAAAGAAAGGGTTTTCATATCCTTGTGGATCAAGTCCGCTACAATATCATTGACCGACATATAGAAAGGGACAATCTCCTGAAAGGATTAGGAGAGCTGGGGATAGGTTGTGTTGCTTTTTCTCCTTTAAACCAGGGAATCTTAACTGAGAAATATATCTCTGGAAATATACCTCACGATTCGAGAGGAATGCGTAGCGACAGAGTGAGGAAGGAATTGACTTCCGGACTTATAAATGGCCTTACGAAGTTGGATGGATTGGCGAAAGGAAGAGGGCAGACAATATCTGAGCTGGCAATCGCTTGGCTTCTTTCCCATGGAGAAGTGACATCGGTACTTATTGGTGCTCGTACAGAAGCACAATTGATGTCCAATATCATAGCTTTGGGAAAATCTCGGGAGTTCTTGGAATCTGAGCTCAATTTCATAGATGAATGCTTTAACAGAAAGTAAACGTGGTATATCTTGGAAGTAGGCTTGTTCCTTTAATGGTTTCTCATCGTCATGGTATGGATAAGCCTGAAATTCTCATCAGGAGAGCTTTTCATGATAGCTATATACAAACCAAAGGAATCAACTGCATAACCAGCGGCACTTGGTGGAGCAATTCCAGAGTTTGCCTTGCTCTGTCCTGTTCAGGCATTTCATGTTCGACTTCATTGATGAATCAACATACAAATATTTTATTATATATTAGCATTAGAGTTAAGGGCAAAAAGGCTCAAATTAATATAAAACTCCTATCTGCACAGCGTTGCTAAAAGCTGGATGACGATATAGCATAGATGTCGTTCTGCCGTCATCGGAGCAGAGTTCGGTGTGGAAGCCTCTTTGTCTGATGATGGCAGGGCAATAAAAGGCTTCC
>JADIMT010000023.1 GCA_017694595.1 Candidatus Ornithospirochaeta stercoripullorum
TTAGTGCGAAGCTTGGAGATGGTGAGTTCCTTTTTCTGAGATGCGAGATCACCTTTCTCCTTGAGAATCTCATCGAATGTCTTCTCGCTCTTCTTCTCATAAGCTGAGAACAGAGGAGCGAAATCGGGAAGATCCAGAGATTTTTCCATATCCGCAGCCGGCGCGCTGTTGCCGCTCTTGCTTTCCTCACTCTTTCTCTCAGGAATCCTGTTGTTGCCGAATATGGACCACACAGCTTCAGGAGAACGCTTCTCATCATCGCTCTCTTTCTTGAAGAGGCTCTCTTCCTCTTGCTCTTCCACAACAGCTTTCTTTATCTCGATAACAGGTTTTTCTTCCTTATCATGCTTCTTTCCTGCATGCTCGTAGGAAGAGAGGATATCTGCAAATGATTTAGTAGGATTATAAGGCCTGGAAACCCTTTCTATCTTCTTGGAAACGGGTTCTTCCTTTTTCTCCTTCTCTGCTTTCTCTTCCCTTACGAAACTTTCATTGGAACCGAAAATAGACCAGCTAGCTTCAGGAGAACGCTTCTCATCATCGCTCTCTGCCTTGAAGAAAGATGTAGTAGGATCAACCACATTCTCTTCAGCTTCCTTATTCTCATTCTTAATCTCTTTAGCTGGCGCTGTACCATCAAAAGCTGCAAGAATATCTCCAAAGCTCTTAGTCGGATGATAAGTACTCTTCTTCTCTTCCCGCTTCTCCGTCTTTTTCTTCTGGTTAGGATTACTGCGTCCTTCCCACTGATCGAGAATAGTTCCGAAATCAGTCTTTGATTCAGCAATCTCCTTTTTACGGGAAGCAGAAGGCATGACATACGGATTCCCTGTATGCTCATAAGCATAGAGGATATCAGCAAAAGAAGAGGATGGATTATAGCCTTGCACTATCTCGGAAGGCTTCTTAGGTGCTACCTGCCGTACAGTTTGCTTTACAGCCTTCTTTTCCTCTTCTTTCTTCTCGACAAGCTTAATTGATGCAAATGGTGATGGAAATGAATCATCATCACTCAGACGGCGTTTGATATCGGCCGCTCTGGTCTTCTTCCGTCCCAAATCTTACACTTCCCTGACATCAAGGATTTCAGATACAAACGGCTTGATAATAGAAACAAGCCCATCCATCGTGCACCCCTGCACTTTGATTGTACAGATAGCATTTGTAGGATCTGTACCAGCAAAAGTACCGAATGAGATGATATCCAACCCCTTCTCTGCCAAAGCCGCGCTGATACTAGCAATCGTTCCAGGCTTATCTTCAACGAGGAAAGAAAGTCTCACACCATAGTGTCTTGCTCCAAAGAGCTCAAGAAGTATACGGAACATATCGCTCTTTGTGACGATTCCAACAAGCTTTGTGCCGTTGACGACAGGCAAGCACGAGAGATCCTGATCGCTCATAAGCCTAGCAGCTTCCTCGACTGTCGTATCTTCAGAGATTGTCACAGGGTCCTTTGTCATCAGCTTCTTCACTGTAAGCTTGGAGAGCAAATAAGCCATCTCATGGATTGACAGGCTTGACGCTGGAGACGGGGAAGCGTGAAGTATATCTTTCTCCGTGATGACACCAACGAGATTCTTGTCCTTGTCCAGAACAGGAAGGCGATGCACCTTCTCCCTCTTCATCAAATCGGATGCTTCTCCGATGGACATGTCAGGTGTTGCTGTAACAGGGTTTCTGGTCATTCTCCTTGCTATGATCATTTCAGAACCTCCTATCCATAAGTATGTGCTGTCTAAATAATATCATACAATCGGCCAGCATCATATAGCGATTGCAGTCCCTTGCATGAAATCGGCAGACAAGCAGAATATATTTGCAAGAATAATAGAACAAACTCTTTTCATTTCCAACACAATTTGGCTCTTTCCTACGCTATAATGTCAGAAAAAGGGAGGAGCAATGGTAAGAACAGAACTCAATGGCATATGGAAGCTCAACGCCCTCTCCCCAATGAGGAGCAGTGGCATAGAGCAAGGCAGAGAATGGGAGATGAACATCCCCGGAAGCATACATGACACTCTTCTCTCTTTCGGCTTGATAGCTGAACCCTACTATGGCGATGGAATAATGAAAGATGTCTGGGTCGGGGAATCAGCATGGAGCATAAAATGCAATTTCACAGCTGAAAAATCCAAGCTGATGATGCTCGACTGCCCATCGCTCTCTCCAGCTGCTATCATCGTGAATGGAAAAGAAGCAGGCAGGACGAAGACTGAAGGCGCTCCCCTCTCCCTTGATATCAGTACAATAGCGAAAGAGGGAGAGAATACTCTTGACTTCATATTCTCTGGCGCGGGGCTCAATCAAGCAGGAGCAGAGAGAATCTTTCCTGGCATCTGGGCGCCTGTCTCAATACTTTCAGATGACATCATCATATTTCACAAACCTGAGATTGATACGATAAAAGAGAAGAGTGGATGGAAGATCGCTATAAAAGTGCAAGCTGTAGCTGCAGAGGATACGGATCTTCCTTATACGATAACTTTCAAAGGAGACACATCGACAGGCTTCCTAAGCTTCAAGAAAGGAACATCGAGTTCGACGCTAACACTCGATGCGGGGGATGTATCCCTCTGGTGGCCTCAAGGTACTGGTGGGCAACCGCTTTACCCTATCTCAATAAATCTCTCAGGCATGCAGTTCGATGAAGATATCGCGTTCGCTACTATCAGATCAGATACAGACGGCGTAGAATGCAATGGAATGCGAATCTTCGTCAAAGGTGCTGTGCTAGGAAAAGAGAATCTCATACCTTCCAGAAGCAATACATCTTCGACAGAACGTCTGCTTCGCAGCGCTTCTGAAGCGGGGCTCAATACAATCATCACATCAAATCATGACAGCAAGCTTAAGCAAAGTGCAGCGCGCAATGGCTTGATGCTATTCAATTGCGAGGCGCCAGATGATCTCTTCTCCTCCCCTTCATTTCCATCTAAATGGACGATGGAGAAGATATGGAAAGATGATGAGAGAAATATCGCTTCAGCGACAGCTGATCTCCATGGCGGCATGACAGGAGAGATTCTCAGCAGCCTCGTCTCATCATTTCTGTTTCCTCAGACTGAAGGAAAGCTTGTATATCTGTCGCAGATAAAAGCCGCAGAAACAGCGAGAAAGGAGACAGACAGAAGAAGAGCTCGCGGAAACAATGGCATAATCCTAGCGACTCTGACGGATCCATGGCCAGCAATTTCTGATTCAGCGATAGAATATGGTGGAAAGTGGAAGCTTCTAAGCTATGCAAGCCGTGCCTTCTTCTCACCTCTTCAGCCAATCATCGTGAATGATGGAAGGATTGTAAGCCTCTATTTCGTCAATGACACGCTGCAGGAAGTTGAAGCAGAATTCTCCATCAAGCTCCGCGATTTCTCAGGAGGAAAGAAAGAAACAAGGGAATACTCTGCAAAAGCTGATCCATGCTCGATTGTCAAAGTAGCTGAATACCCACTCTTCAGAGTCGATACAACCAACACATTCCTATATGTGAAGATGTCTACGAAAGATCTGCTGAGGGAAAGAACGATTCTTCTCGATAAACCAAAAAAACTCAAACTCGAGAATCCGATGATGGCAAGTGAAACGACACAGACTGGGCCAAGAACATTTGCTGTCAAACTGACTGCAGAGAAGCCAGCATTCTGCGTTGCGCTGGATTGCAATATGAGAGGAACATTCTCAGATAATATGATCTCAGTACGCCCCTCTGCCGAGAAAACGATTTTCTTCAAAGCTGAGGAAGACATCACACTCGAACAGTTCACAGCTGATTTGAAAGTGATGGATCTCTACACTGCTATGCATTAACTGTCAGGGAGCTTGCTTGCTAATTAGGGTGCTATGATGGAATTATAGCTGCGAACATCGCATTATATCTTTATAGAAATTGTTGACTAACAATTTTACCATCATGATAATTCAATAAGGAGAATGAGAAATGCTACGGGCTTCAGATATTGCGGATTTTTTCATTGCTCTCGGTAATGCAGAACATGAGGATCCAATGACGAATTTGCGCATCAACAAACTTCTGTATTTTGCTCAGGGATGGAGTCTGCAGAGACTCAAGAGAAAGCTGTTTGACGAACCAATAAAAGCCTGGAAATATGGCCCTGTTGTTGGCGTTATATACAACAAATATAAGGAGTACGGGAGAAATATAATCACCGAATGCTCTCAAGAGTTCGATATATCAGTATTTTCCGCCGATGAAATCCAATTATTGCTTGATGTATACAACAAATATCGTGACATTTCCACGTCGCGACTAGTTGAAAAATCGCACGAGGCCAACACGCCATGGGCACGGGTATATAAAGAGGGAGAAGACAACAAGACAATACCGATTTCTCTTATCTCTGAATATTTCAATAATCACTTCCCTTTAAAAAAATCTGTAGTAATACCGGATAATATCGAAATCATCGGAAGGATCAACCCAAAGACAGGGCATACCATACTCCCAGCAGAAGAAGATGAGGGGGATGATGCTTATGAAGACCTTGTGTGAACCAGCGCCGTGGGAAATCTGGTGGGTAGACGTTGAATATGAAGATTACCCCGGAGTTAGCAAGCGAAGGCCAGTGCTTGTGTATCAAAATGAAGGGAATCGTTTAGTGCTGACTCTGAAAATGACAACGCATCCTGTCCGTCCTGATTATCCCGGGGAATATGAAATAATCGACTACCCAGGAGCTGGATTAAAAAAGGCAACCGTAATAAGATGCTCAAAAGCAATATGGCTTGATAAATCGGACTTCCAGAGCCGCATAGGAATGCTTCAACCCACCGATATAATGAACGTAATCAACATAATGAAACGGTTTAATGCCTAACATACAGGAACAACAATCATCGCTGAAAATAATTCTGAGAATATAAAGGCTGTCTCAAAAGCCTAAACTTTTTCAACAGCCCCTTCTTCATGCACCAAGATATGCTTTCTGTACTTTCTCATTGACTAGAAGAGCTTCCCCGCTATCTTCGAGAACGATCTTGCCATTTTCAAGAACGTAGCCATAGCTTGATGAACGAAGCGCAAGGCGTGCATTTTGCTCTACAAGGAAGACTGTGACTTTATTCTCCTGATTGATAAGCTTAATCGTGTTGAAGATATCCTGAACAATGAGAGGAGCCAATCCAAGCCCAGGCTCATCGAGAAGCAAAAGCCTCGGAGAAGACATAAGCGCACGTGCAATTGCCATCATCTGCTGCTCTCCGCCTGAAAGCGATCTTGTTTTCTGCTTCTTTCTAGCCCCAAGAATCGGGAAAAGCTCGTACATATCAGCTTTGCGTTTGGCAATCACCTCGGCATCACGCACCATGAAAGCACCCATATCGAGATTCTCTTCCACAGTCATATCAGCAAAAACATGACGGCCTTCCGGTACAAGCGCTATACCACGTTTCGCAATAAGATCTGTAGTAAGACTGCCGTGATGCTTTGACTGGCAGATTGTCTCTCCAGCGAACTCGATATGTCCCTCCTTCAGCGGCTCAAGCCCTACAATAGCCTTCAGCAATGTAGATTTGCCTGCGCCATTGGCCCCAATGAGTGAAACAATAGCGCCCTCATTGACAGCCATCGAGACATTTGAAAGAGCTCTGATGTTTCCATACGACACGCTGATGTTATCGATTTTCAGTATCTCGCCCATCTCACTCCTCCTCTTCTCTTCCAAGATATGCTTCGATAACTCCTTTGTCATGCTTAATCTCATTTGGAGTTCCTTCAGCAATCTTCATACCAAAGTTCAATACAGTGATGTTATCGCAGATATTCATAACAAGCTTCATGTCATGCTCAATCAAGACAACAGTGACACCCAGACTCTTAATCTTTCCAACGACAGCCATCAGATGAGCAGTCTCAGCAGGGTTCATTCCAGCTGCAGGCTCATCGAGAAAGAGCAATTTAGGATCCGCTGCCAGAGCTCTAGCAATCTCAAGCTCTCTCTGCTTACCGTAAGGAAGGCTTCCCGCAAAATCCTGTGCATGGTTCTCCATTTCAAAAAATCTGAGCCATTCCATAGCACGACCATAGACTTCCCTGTTCTCTCTCGAAGCAAAGAGATAACTCTTAATAGCCTGCGAAAAGCGATGATGGAATGGATCTGAGCCGACTTTGAAGTGCAGTCCCATCATGACATTCTCAACAACTGTCAGTTCTTTATAAAGTCTGATGTTCTGGAATGTCCTGGCAATGCCCATGCGGCTGATTTTCCAAGCAGGAAGTCCTGTGATGTCATTGCCATCGAAGATAATCTTTCCACTTGTCGGTTTATCAACACCTGTTATCTGGTTAAACAGTGTAGTCTTTCCCGCTCCATTAGGCCCGATAAGCCCAGTAACAAGGCCTTTCTCTACATGGAAATCCACATCATTGACCGCTATGACACCACCGAATTCACGTGTCAGATGCTCAGTATCAAGGATTCTCATGCTTTGCCTCCTTTTGCCTTTCTGCCTTTGTGAAAGAAGTCATTGAGCTTCTCCATCCTTGTACGAGGATCTCCATAGCGATATTTGTCACGTCCCAATATTCCCTGAGGACGGCACAGCATCATCACAACCAGAAGCAAGCCATAGATAATCTGCTTAGCCTGTGCTGGGATGACATTAGTCAATCCTGTCAGCTGTGGAAGATATGAGATGAACTGGATGATGAAAGCACCAAGTATTACTGCTTTAGCATTTCCCATACCACCAAGAACAACTGTACAGAGAACCATGACAGAAACCATGAATGTATAGGAACCAGGCTGGACTGTAAGCGTATAAGCTGTTTGCAAGCATCCTGCGATACCACCGACAGCTGCACCAAGCACAAACGAACTGATCTTATACTTTGTTACGTTTATTCCATTTGACTGTGCCGCAACCTCATCCTCACGCACTGCTACCATAGCTCTTCCAAGACGGCTATGAGCAAGCTGCTGGAAAAGGATGTAGAAGATGACAACAAAAGCCCAGATGAGAAGAATGAACGGCACTTTGTAGCGTGAAGCAAATTCATAGCCAAAGAGAGAAGCACGAGGAATCTGGCTATAACCTACAGGATTGAGGTTCGTGGCAACATTCCTGATGATTTCTCCTAAACCAAGTGTAGCGATACAGAGATAGTCACCTTTAAGACGCAGTGTAGGAATACCAATCAGCAGACCAACAAGACCAGTTGCGACGGCTGCGACAGGAAGAGAGAGCCAGAAAGAGAAACCAAAGGTCTTGCACATGATGGCTGTGGCATAACTTCCGATACAGAAGAACCCTGCATGACAGAGAGAAAGCATACCGGTATAGCCAGTGATGCAGTTCTGACCAATTGCCATGATGGCGTATATACCTGCATAGATAAGTATGAGTTGGAAGAAATTAAGCATATCAGACCTTCTCCCTCTCGTTCTTGCCGAGTATTCCATCTGGCTTCACCAGAAGGACTATGATGAGAACAGCAAAAGCAACTGTATCCCTCATGCCGTTAGGAATGTGCAACAATGGAGCACCTACAGCTTCCAGAATTCCAAGAAGCACGCCTCCAATCATAGCACCCTGGATATTTCCGATGCCTCCGATAACAGCCGCGACAAAAGCTTTCAAGCCTGTCATCGTTCCCATTGACGGATAGACACGGAAATCAAAGGAAGCAAGAATGCCACCAACAGCTGCCAATGCACTGCCAATAGCGAATGTAAGAGAAATAACCCTGTTGACGTTGATACCCATCAGCATGCTGGTAGACTGGTCAAGAGAAGCGGCTCTCATTGCCTTTCCCATTCTTGTCTTGCTTACGAAAGAAGTCAGCAGAACCATCATTATGATGGATACTACAATAACAACAATCTGATGCGGAGTGATTGTAATAGCACCTATGTGAATCGGATCATTGTTGAAAGGATAAGGGAAACGTCTTGACTGTGTTCCGAAAATCCAAGCTGCTCCATTCGAAAGAATGAATGATACGCCGATAGCAGAAAGCAGTGGCGCTAGTCTGTTGGCGTTCCTCAGCGGCTTATAAGCAATACGCTCAATAATAACTCCAAGGAGCGCACATGCTACCATGCTGATAATCATAGCGATGAAGAACGCAATGAGAGTCCAGGCACTTGGGTCAGCAGCCTCTCCGCCTGTCAGTCCATTATAGATAAGGAGACCGATGAAGGCTCCAACCATTAGAATATCGCCATGGGCGAAATTGATGAACTTGAGGATGCCGTACACCATCGTATAGCCAAGAGCAATCAAAGAATAGATTGCGCCAAGCGTCAGACCGTTCACGATGTACTGCATATAGAGTGTCAATGTACTCACTTCCTCCTCCGGAAATGCTTAAACAGCAAACTGCCGGAAAGCCACAGGCCTTCCGACAGTACTGTCCTTTATTCAGCTAATTCAGTCAACCTGTACGATATGACCATCCACGACCTGGAATGCACCAACATAAACAGGAGTGATTCCATCTACTTCGTAGACACCCTGGCTAGCTACAAGGTCACCATTAGCTGCGAAGTTCATAGTACCGTTAGCACCCTGGTAATCCTTTGTTGCTGCAACCTCGTTGCGGATAGCTGTTCTATCAGCAGAATCAGCCCTGTCGAGAGCACCTGCGATGATATATGTCGCATCATAGCTGTTTGTTGCGAACGAGTCAGGAGCATCTCCATTATATGCTGCTGCATATGCGGCCTGGAAATCAGAGAGGAGCGAAGAAGCCTCTGCCTGTGCAGGTCCAACATAGATAACACCATCTGTGAAATCAGGAGCGAGGTTATAAATCTCAGGATCTGAGAATCCATCGCTTGAGAGGAAACGAACATTCAGGCCAAGCTGTGCAGCCTGCTCAAGAATCTGTGCATCCTCTACTGTATAATTAGGAATATAGACAGCTTCTGGATTTGCAGCCTTAATCTGTGTCAGCTGTGTTCTGAAGTCCTTGTCTCCAACCATACATGTCTCTTCAGCAACAACCTTACCACCAAGAGACTCAAATGTTTCCTTCATACCAAGAGCGAGTCCCTGGCTGTAATCATTCATAGCATAAAGAGATGCAAGCTGTCTGTATCCAAGAACTTCATAGAAGTAATGTCCAGCTACTTCAGACTGAAGAGCATCTGATGGAACTGTTCTGAATACATAGTTCAGTCCATCCGGATTTGTTGCAGGCTGTGCTGTTACATCCTTGTGTGTTGCTGATGGAGAAATCATAACGATTCCATCTTCCTGACAGCGCTGCGCAACAGCAAGAGCTGGGGATGTGAATACTGGTCCGATAATTGCACAGACTTCATCCATATATGCAAGCTTCTCGTAGGAAGCAAGAGCCTTATCAACAGTTCCTTCGCTATCTTCAGCAATCAGTTCAAGCTGCTTTCCATCGATACCACCATTTGCGTTGATCTCATCGATAGCAAGACGTGCTGCATTTGAACATCTTATACCATAGTTAGCGTTGTCGCCCGTAAGAGGTCCGATAAAACCAATCTTATATGTGTCACCTGAACCTTCGCCAGCACCACCTGCTGTGACACCTGCAAGGCATACAAAAGCTACCAGCAAAAGCGCGATTGCTTTTCTCATATTTCCACCTCCTGAGTGTTCTAGAAAAAAGTTAAGTACTTATATACAGCAAATTGTATATTCATACAATACATAAACACTTCTCAAAATATAAAAAATTATATTTTTTACCTTTCTTCATTCTTTACAAAGAGTTAGCAAAGTTGAAATTTCATATAGTTGTTCGTACTTATATCCAATAAATCACAAAGTGCGTCATTAGCTAACTAAATGATAATGATTTGCAACACACAGGCTTTCCCTCCCATGCATGTGGGTTCGCATTATTTTCTGTTCACCATTTCCACACTTTGAAACTATGACTGCTGAAACACAACTCCGATAAGTACATTGGCATCCGGTTTCTGCCTTCTTCCGACAAGGAGAACACAAAAATCTCCCATTCTAAATATCTTATCCTATTTCACTGTTGAATATTAAATTCAACATGCAAGTGAACACGAAACAAGAAATCCTCTGACCACCTTGCGTAAATTGCAGAAAAAAGGTATGTTGTCCAACAGCTTAACAATGTGTGATCCTGTAGCTCAGCTGGATAGAGCGTCCGCCTCCTAAGCGGAAGGTCAGCAGTTCGAATCTGCTCAGGATCATCTTAAAGCATAAAAGGTGATACAAAGCCTTTTCTTACAAAACGAGGAGCGGTATTTCAAGGAGCCGCTCCTTATTTCTTTATATACAAAGGGTTGCGAAGCGACTTGCCAAAATCAGGTTATCGGCTGGAGGCTATAAGCAGCCTAGAAATCAGGCGTTTTCAGGACTTATTCCGGCAACTTCAGTATTTCCTTGGAAATTTTAGCCACCCCTCTTTGAGTTTCGTCCAATAGTATTGAATTTTGCCGAATTGTATGAAAAGGCTGTGTAACAACAATTTATTGGAATCAAAGTTATTGATCATGTGATGTTTACACTTTTGATACAATCGGGATTCTGAGGCATATCTCAGCAATACCATAGTGTCTAAAATTATTCTTTCTAATATAAGAAGTTATAAATTATGTATCACATTTGCATAAACAACATCATAGTGATCAACAAGAAAATGCAGGTAAGGAAAATCAGTCCTCTTATGTGCTTTCAGATTCTTTAGCCATCCCTATGGGTATTTTCGTTTTATAGTGTGATTTTCGTTTGAGAGTTCAGTTAAAACAGAAATAGTATTATGTCAGCGATTTCTTCATCCAGAAAAAATCCAGTTTCATTAAAGCTAAAGCGGAGCACAGTCATTGCCGGTCATCGACAGTATGCCTATTCCCACATTCGGAATAAACTCTAATTATTCAGTTTGTAAGAAGCAATACCGATAATCTGTATTTCAAGAAGTCGAGCAATGATTCAAGAAAACTGATAGCATTTATTCTAGGAGATACGCGAATGCTGGACCAACTGATTGAGACAATAGACTATATCGAGGAGCATTTACTTGATGATGAGGTCATTGATAACGCCCTGGGTAATATCAGCGTATCAAAGCTGCATTTCAAGAACATCTTTTTCTTTCTGACAGGAATATCATTGAATGAATATGTCAGAAATCGAAGGCTTGCAGAGGCGAATTACGACTTGGTTAGTGGCGGGAAAGTAACAGATATCGCATTCAAGTACGGGTACCAGTCCGTAGATGGATTTTCACGGGCATTCAAGAAATGGAGCGGATTGCTTCCTTCAGAGACAGCAAGACAGAAAAAGTGCATATCATTCCCAAGATTCACTTTCTCGATAACGGTAAAAGGAGGAAACAGGATGGAATGCAGGATTATTGAAAAAGCAGCATTCAATTTTGCTGGCGTGAGCGCAAGAGTACCAATGCAGTTCGAAGGTGTCAATCAGGAGATAGTAAAGCTAGAGCAAAGTATTACGCAAAGGCAAAAGGACGAATTGCATCGTCTGCAGAATGCAGAACCATTTGAAATAGTCAACGTATCCTATAACTCAGATACGGATTTCATGAAGGAAGAAGGTTATCTAACGCATCTGATTGGGGTTCTGACAACAGAAGAAGACATAGGGGAAGGCTTGGAAAAGATTCCGATGAAAGCCTGTACATGGGCTGTATTTCCGAATGAAGGACCTTATCCTTCAACACTTCAGAATACTTATGCAAGAACCTATTCAGAATGGTTCTTGACATCCGGCTATGAACTGGCTGAATCTCTTTCATTTTCTTTCACGAAGATGGACAGCAAGAAAGAGAATTACGCATATAGTGAGATCTGGATGCCTGTAATAAAATGCAGGGAAAGCAAAAATGAATAATATGCAGATACCCACATCGTAATAGGAACTGTCCCTTACAAATGGAGTCTGACAGCACATGCTACTGGTAATTTCAAAATTGCATATCAGTTTTAGAATTTCGTTTCAGGGTTCAAATTGAGAGAGGCGGAGTCACCTACCCCGCCTCTTTCCATCAATATCACCAAAAATATAATTAACAGATCATTCACAAGGAAGAAACAAGCAGAGGCATAATACAGTGTAAACTTTTAATATGGATCGCAACACAGGCTGCTTAGCAAATGCTGTAAAACTTTTGCTGAATATCATATTCACATTCGTGTTCCTCATTACTACTTATTTCAATAATCAGACTCTTGAACCAGAGTCGAGAAAGTTCTTTCTTTTATCGGTTGTCTTCTTCATATTTGGCCTTATTCTGCTCGATGCAATTATCAGGCGCATTTTCAGGTTCCTGTGGTTCAATCGGGCTCTCAGCCTTGCCGTGAATACAATCATATGCTATGCGGTCAACCTCAATATTCCGATTGGCAGAGGTGAAACATGGGATGAGATTATGATTATCTCACAATGGTTCGGTGTTTCCGCTGTTCTCGCATTATGGAGTGCAGTTCTCGCATTATGGACCATCCTAGGAAATTACTTTGAATGGGAAAAGGCAAAGAATATGGAGAACTCAATAGAACCGTTACCAGACAGCTATTGCTTGCTGAAGGATAACGGAAAGATGATTGAGCTGAGAAACTGCATCAGATTCAAGGACTACCAGACATCGCTGAGGATGATCCGGAAAAGCATGGAGATACGGAAATGCTTCAGGATAGGCCCAATCAGAAGGTTCCTGGTTAAACATACATGGAACAGATATCTCAATATGGCGACAAGGATCATTGCTGCATATCAAGGAAGGAAACTACTGGGGTACATCCTGTTCCGCTACGATGAAGATGAGACGATTCTATTGGATGTGCTGACGATTCCTGCAACCATCATAATAAGATTGCTCTTCCCTTCATACAGATCCCTGAGCAATGCAGATGCCGAGATGGTCAGTGAATACAGGAAGACGCATGAAAGCGCAGGCGCAATACTCCTTATCGCAGCTTCATCTGACGCTGAAGGAATGGAAATAAGGAAAGCAATGCTTGAGGAGCTGGAAAAGGCCGAAAAGGACAGGGAAATCTGTATCCTTACCAATGGGGAGAATTCCAGATTCCTCGAGGAAAATGGCTTCAGGAAGGTTGCGGAGAGGAATATCAAGGCACGGAAAAGAAGCTTCATACGCATGCTCTATTCCAGAGGGATCGAGCCTTTGGAATCGGCACCCACCCTACAGGGGCCTCAGCACTATCAATGGGTGTGATCGAGGATATTTACTGATTCTCCAGCTTCTTTCCTTACAAGCTCAATCATCTTATTCTTGAATGGGCATGGATAGCCAATCGGGGTTCCTTTGGTTATACAGGACGCAAATGCTATTGTGTCTGCGCCTCTTTCGATAAGCTTTCTTGCCCTGAGCACCGATTTTTTTCACGGACATCCCCCGCAATTGATGAACCCTACGATTTCAATATCTTCCTGGCACTCAAAAGCACCCTTATGTTCCTGAACCATCTTGAAATCGGTAGTTCCAAGGCAGTAATCCTCAGTCCGCATGCATCTTATGATTCCAACCTTCATCTCTTATCCTCCTTTGTTCTTTCATGATATCCATCAAGTACATTCTGGAGTGTTATCCTTTCCATCTCAGCTTCAGCAGCTGCCTGGATCCTGTCATAGTATTCCTGAAGAGCCAGCTGTATATTCACTCCCACGCCGCATTCAGGATTGGTATGCGTATCAAGGTGCAGAAGAGGCTTATCTCCTTCGATGGCCTTATACACATCCCGCAGTGTGATCTCTCCAGCATCTTTCGCAAGCATCGGCTTCGCATGTCCTTTTGTACTTGATATGAGCTCAGCCTTCCGCAGTGAAGACATAAGCTGCCGCACATATCCGGGATTGGTTCTCACGCTCTCCGCGATGCGTTCACTGGAGAGATTCTCATCAGGATTGAGATAAATGAAACACAGGATATGGACTGCATCGCTCAGCCGGGTGGAAAATCTCATTACTGTCTCCTATTGTAATTTTAATAATAACAGCATATTGACCATTCTACAATATATGATTACCCTCTGATGTAAAATTAAAAATAACAGCAGGTGATATATGACATCATATGAGAATCTTGTAATACAGACACAGCTGAACTATTCCAGATACCACAGCGTGTATGCGCATGGAGGAACGCCTTATCGTCTCCATGGTTCCGAAGTTAGGTAGTTAACATAAATTTTCATAAACTCCTATCTGCACAGCGTTGCTAAAAGCTGGATGACGATATAGCATAGATGTCGTTCTGCCGTCATCGGAGCAGAGTTCGGTGTGGAAGCCTCTTTGTCTGATGATGGCAGGGCAATAAAAGGCTTCC
>JADIMT010000024.1 GCA_017694595.1 Candidatus Ornithospirochaeta stercoripullorum
CCTCTACAGGCTGCTCAGAATCATCAGGTGTCGGTTCCTCAGTTCCTGGTTCCTCAGTTCCTGGTTCCTCAGTTCCTGGTTCCTCAGTTCCTGGTTCCTCAGTTCCTGGTTCCTCAGTTCCTGGTTCCTCAGTACCTGGTTCCTCAGTACCTGGTTCTCCAGTTCCTGGTTCCTCAGTTCCTGGTTCCTCAGTTCCTGGTTCTTCAGTTCCTGGTTCTTCAGTTCCTGGTTCTTCAGTTCCTGGCTCTTCTGTTCCTGGATCTTCTGTTCCCGGCTCTTCTGTTCCTGGATCTTCTGTTCCCGGCTCTTCTGGTGCTGGTTCATCAGGATTGTAAATAATGCCTGTCGCTCTCTCAAATTCATCTTCGCTTATGCTGAAAGCAATGCCAGGAAGATTACATACATCAGGATCGCGTGTAGAGAGAACAAGAACAGTTATTCCTGTATCTTTATCGAGAGTCCAGTTGAATAAGAAAGGATTGCTATTACCTTCTTCGATACTAAGTGAAAGACCGCTTGTATCGGAATTGCCCAAAAAGGATGTTGTATGCAGTATGATACTGCCTGATGCTGTGAAGAAATCAAAATGGCTCAATGAATATTCCCATACTCCTTCATAGACAACCTCATCACTGCTGCCAGCACCTCCTGCTTGATAGACACCAAACATGCCATCTTCTGCCAGATAGTAATAGTAATATGCTGCTTTGGAACCATATGTATCTGAAACTTTATAGTATCCAATGAGCGGATTAGCTGTCGCAATGAACATATCACAAGAGGAGAACAGCAATAAGATAGCTGCAAACATGGACAGTATGATTCTCTTATTCATTTTTCACCGCCTGTACTTCTTCCATTCCTCTGCCATTGTCCTGCGTCACCTTATAATTTCCAGAGAATGCATAGCCTGTGACACCAAGGGAAGAGAAATCAATAGTAGCAGGATACATACCGCTTACAGTCATAGTACCGGAGCATTTGCCATTGTTGCCATTCATGTTTACGTTATCCATTTTGTATGAACCATTGCTGTATATTGTCTCAAGCTCACCGAAATTGACATAGAAGAATTCAACATCGCCTGTTACACCATCAGCATAGGAATGGTATCTGATACTTCCTCCATGGAATTCTGAAGACTCTGTCACATCGCCAAGGCTTCCCAGTCCATGTTTATCAATAAGGCTGTGGATTGTGCTCTTATTCCACTTTGTCTTCAGGTTCTGTGGGAAATCCGGGGAATTGACGAATTCCCATGGCTTCATAGCATAAGCTTCAAAGAATTTGATGAATGCATGGCCAGTCAAAGCTCCATAGCCTTCGACACTGCCGCTCCATGAGCTGTATCTGCCAAAGACATCAGTACCTCTTATTCTATACTGCCAGCTCTCACCAGGCTTGGAAGGACTCAATGTATCGAGTGTTATAGTCTCACTGTTCTTAACCGATATCGTTCCTTGTGAACGGCCATCTGCAGAGACAGCTTCCACCTGATACTCTGTGAATGTGCTGTCATTGCCTACTGTAAGCACAACCGGATAAACACCATCAGCATTAGCTGTCAGCGAGCTGTTCCATTTATTCTTTGTCACTGTTATAAGCGATGTAGCAGGAGCAGGCGCACGCTCAGTCACAATCGGAGAGCCGAAGAAAGAGGTGTATCCGACGCTTTCTTCCCCTTCTTTGTCCACAATGCGCACATCGAACTCATTCACTTTATACTCGCTGTAATCAACAGTGATGGTTATCGGGTCGAATGTGACAGGTATATCCATCTGGATAGGAATCCAGTCCCCTACTTCTTTATCAAGATAGTTATTGCGGCCATAGATATTGTAGGACCATCCCGATGTGTCTGTGAAATCAGCAGGAGGCGCTGCAATCGTGAACGTAAAGCTTCCACCCTCAGAGCCAGATGGATAGACAGTCTTTGTCTCACCCATTGTGATAGCAGGACTTATGATCTTTCCAGTGTCAGAGGCTGCGATGCCAATTGATTCTTCAAGGCCTTCAGCTGTCGGCTCAACGAGAACGGCGCGTACTGTATAGGTATATTCAACACCAGGCTCGAGTTCACTCTCTGCCATCATATCCTTATAAGTGTAATAGCCGTCTACAAGGGATACATCGGTCGGAATCGCATCCGACTGGAAAACTTTCACAGTCTCTTCATCCGTTATAGGAGTGCTTCTGACAATCTCCCACCGGTAATAAGAACCTTCAGCGCCTTCTGTCTCCGGCTGTTTCCAGCTGATTGGGATATAGATGGAGGACACAGAATCACCAGCACTAAGATCCTCAGGAGCGAGAGGAGAACCGACTTTGAAAGTATAGCCTGTCCTGTAGCCGCTGTCCCCGCTCTCGGAACCACCACGGGAGATACTGCGAACTTTAAAATAAATATCTTTGCCATATGCATCTTCATCAGGATAATAGCTATAACTTATTGTATCAGTTCCATATGAAGATGGTATTGTTGTTGTATTTATTTTAGACCAAACTTCTGCAGAAGCTTCATCAGGTACATATGCATAGAGATCATAGCCTCTGACCAAGTCCATCCTTGACCATTCAAGCACTATCCTATCTGTATATGTACCTTGTGTCGCTGAAAGCGAGACAGGAGGAGACAATGGCCATCCACTGGCTTCCTCTGAATATGCACCAACGACACCTGCCGTGATTTCAGCATATAAGCTATTTGCTCTTACACGATAAGTATAGATCTTCGAACCATCTGCGGCTGTGTTGTCAACGAACGTATAGCGGGCACTGTCGTCATCCTTAATCGTCGAGATGATCTTCCAGACAGGAGATTCAGAAGCCTCCGAGTTTCTATCCCTGATTGTTCTCTCGATATCATAGGAATCTGCGCCATTGACTGCATCGAATGAGATAACAACACGACCAGGATAATTAGACTGAGATGCGTAGATATTCCTTGGAGCTTCCCCTGTGAACAGCTCAGTAATACCACTGACATTCTCCGTATCTTCTTCGATATCATCAAGGCCAGATGAGTACATGTTCCAGTTGCACGAAGGAAGGAGAAAAAGAAGCAGCAATGATAAAACAGCAATAATTCTCATCTTTTCCTCCTCAGGGCTTCACCGGTACAAGACCAATGTTATTTGCATTGATCTCAACAGACATCGTTGATTCATCCTCACGAACAAAGGAATAGGAACCATAGCCCTGATCGCTGGCGCCTTCTTCTACAATGACGTTCTTAACAGTCACATCAGCATTCTTATACTTAACAACTGTGCCGTTGACAACAAAGCTATCAGGGAAGCTCATAACTGTTTTGTTGTTATCAGAATCCTCTCCGATACTGCGCAAAGGAGTATGTTCCAAAGCACCTCCAGCGCCGCCGTTCCTAGACATAACTTTAATTTGGTCATCATTATTTGAATTCAAATAAATCCTTCCATCAAAGTTGTAATTATTGAAATAGATGTACCCAGGATTTTCTGGTTTATATTGAGCAAACCCAATCGAAACTGAACCTGTACAGATACCAGTAAAGACACCATTTGGGAAATCATTCTGATCGGCAGAAAGATTCCACCAGTCAGAAGATTTTGGCTTAGAATTTGATAAAGCATCATTGAATGCTACAGCAAAGAGCTTGATGTAATCATATGCATTGAAGCCTCTGCGATAGCTTCCTGTAGCTCCTGATTCGTTTGTAGGGAGATCCGTATCCTTTCCGCCAAAGCCCTGGACAGAGATACCGCTTACTGTGAAATCATTGGAAGATACCAAGCCACAACTGGAGTTGAATGTCATTGTCCCGTTGATATCATCATAAGCGAAATACCCTGCTACATCGCTATCCTTGCCATTTGTGTATATCCTGGCTTCTGAGGATTCTTTGAGATCAGACATATTGTAATGTTCTACGACTCCATCTTCTGCAGAAAGCACATACTCCCTGATTGTCTTCTGTGCAGGAACTGTAACAACAAAGTAATCGCTGATGTACTTGTTATTGCTTTCCACAGATTCATCCACCGTGATATCCTCAAGCGCTGTATTGAAAAGATAACCACAGTTTGCAGCCTCTTCTTCGAAGAGAACATTCGGAATCTTCTCACTGCTGTTGCTTGCGTGTGACTTCACACCACCCTTCACTGAGCGCACAAAGTAGAAGTAGTCACTCTCCCTTGAAGGAACTGCCCTATCTTCAAAGCTGGACACATCTGAAGAGATGGAAGAGTCAAGAAAACCTTCTTCGTCTACAGAATTGGAACTGCTCCTGATAACCTCAAAACCATCAACGAGGTCTTTCAGCTTATCGGCATTCCATTCTATGACAACACGATCTGAATACTCACCCTTGGAGACTGAGAGAATCTCTGGGACAGGGAGGACATAACCCGTATCAGCACCAGAAGATTCTCGGGGAGTACCATGTTGAGTGGTGTTATAAGCCTGGATTGAGAATGAATAAACTGTTCCATCGTTAAGCAAGCCTGATGCCACATAAATGCCCGTTCTGGAATCCACAGCAGCAAGAGGTTCATCATCAGCATAGAGCATATAAACAACGTCATCGCTGACGCTCTCTTTTCCCGCCCACGTGATCACAACATCATCAGCGCTTTCACCATCGCTCGCGCTCAAAGCAAAATCTGCAAGAGACAGCCTTTTTCCGATTCTAGCTTCCGGAGATGTGTAACTATCTGCTTTTAGCATGATGCTATGCTCGTCATCATCGTCGATTCCAATGATATATGAATACATGCCATCACTTCCCTTTACTGGTGTGAATGTCTTGTACTCGCCATTATCAATCGAGTATGACCAGTTAGAAACGGAGATATCCTCTCTTACTTTCCAAGAGATATTGATGGCATCGACATAATCGTTGCTAGCAGTGAAGTCTGTAAAAGACATATCCCCCAGTTCTCCGATTGCACCAGAAGCTCCATCCAATGACTCAACAGTATAGAAATACTCACCATCTTTGAGAATCACAAGAGCATATGAGTAATTGTGGCGTTTCGCAGCGCAGCTATTCAGCTTGCAATCTGCTATATCCTCTTTTATCTCTATTGAACTGCCACCCGTCGGGATTTCCTTGTAATCAACAACTGTCTTATCCAGCGTGCTGTGCCAGACTGTGCGTTCGATAGCGAAAGAAAGATCTTCAGGAAGCTCTGGGGAATAGCTGAAAGAAATATCAACAGTGGCAGTTGCATTATCTGATGAAGTAAATGTTGCATTTATACCAGTGACTTCTGGGTTATATACATGGCCTTCGACAACTGATGCATCATCTTTTTCTTCTTCATGCAGCTGTCCGTCGAGATCGATAGCTGCATTCACTACGCGATAGCTATACGTCTTACCGCGCTCTACATCAGTGTCAGTGAATATGATTGTGCTATTTTCCTCTTTTATCCTTTCATCGTGCTCCAATGATGCAATCTCATCGACAAGCGCTATCTCATCTCCTCCATCCTCGCTTCTGTAGATAGCGAAGTATGAGTTCGCGCGATTTGCTGGAAGCGACCAAGTAGGAATCTTCCAGGAAACTTCAATGGAATCGGAGAGTGTTCCTTCACTTGCTTCGAGCTCTGCAACGCTAGATACTGACAAGTCATCGCTGATTCTTGTCGTGAATATCCCAGATTGCAATGTAGATGGAGTAACGACACCTTCGGAGAGCGTCATGGTGATTCGGAACTCGTATTCCTCGTTATGGACGAACTGGTACTTGTCATTTCCCGAAACAGGAAGGGATGCATACATCCAAGGGTCCTCTCCCCCGACATCTTCCTTTGTGATAGTCTTCCACTCTGTCTCCCCCTTCATTCTGTACTCGATGACAAAGGAAGGAATATAGAGAGGTGTCGGCTTATCACCAGTGCTTAGCGTCGAGTAGATATTCGACAGGTTCCAATAGAAATTGATGCTGCTAAAAGTGATGCTTGTATGGAACTCAAGCGTCGCGGGAGCGAAGCAGCCTTCTGCGTAATCACTTGAATCGGAAATCAGATAATCTGAAGCGCTGCCAAAATTCACGTAAGCCTTCACTGTGAATATATATGATTCATCAGCATTGAAATCCCTGTATGAAGTGCCATCGCCTGATCCATTGAGGAGGAAAGTATAGGAAGTGTCAGTCGTACGCGCATACTCTTCCATCTCTCCATCGCCGAACAAAGAAGAAGGGATGCCTTCGATGATATACAAATCAGCCCCATCGACGATATCCCAGCTCAGCGTAATGCTATCTTTCTCGCCTCGTGTCGCTGTAACGTGCTGAGGCACATATGGCTTCTGATAAGGCTCCGAGCCAGTGTCCAGCTTATTAGGAGCAGGAGCCTCACATGAAGCTATGACAAGAGACAGCAAAACAGAAAAAATATATATAAGGTTCCTAGTTCTATCTTTCATAAACAAGTACCCAATCGTGTATATATGATTTAAGCACTATTTACAACAGTTCCAAGACAAAACAAGACATTTTCGTTCGTTTACTCTCTCTCCAGCAGATAACTATACTCGCTTTCAAGCTCTCCCGGACTTGGATTTTTCTTCACAAAGCTATTAGCAATACCAGGTGTCATCTGGCTTGAGAAGATGAGATAAGCATTACCATCCATCTCAATAAAACTGAACGAAACATCTGCAGTAGCTGTAAAGCCAAGCGCAACAGATGCAATCTCCGCTCTCATCTCGTCCTTGCTTCCTGTATCAACAAGCTTCACACTCTTGATTCTGGACGGAGTCATCGAGCCTGTATTCCATTTCTCATTATTCCATTTATAAGCAAGTGGAGCATTCTTGTACTTCACATCATCAAGGCTTTCTTCTCCTTTCTCCACCAAGGGATAGAGCCTTAAATCATGCCAATATTCACCTTCTGGAAATGCTGAGTCCTGAGGATTTATATAAACATAATAGCTGCACTCCGATGAAGAAGGCGCATCCTCGACTGTGAGCACGAAGGGCTCATCACCATGTCCCCATCGATAAACGCCCGCAAAGGAAGCTGTCGTGAATGTGATACCATCAAAGAGCACATCATCCCCGGAAAGAAGAGAAAGACAGTAATCGGTACTGCTTTCAAGATCTGCTATAGTCAGCAAAGCTTTATGGCCATGCACCTTGATACTCTCAATTCTTCCACCGCCATCCACAGCCAAAGAAGAAAAATCAAATCCTCCAGGCATTTCTGTTGTTATGACTGCACTCTGCAAATAAGGTGCAATATCCAGAACTGCAAATGAGACCTCTTCTGTTTCAACCTCTGCTTCAATCTCATCTTCTACAGTATCCGTTTCTTCGATAATTATCCTCGCAGGTGCTTCTTCAGCAGTCTGTACAGGCGCAATAGCTGGAGGTTCTTCAATTGTCGTACATGAAGTGAACATGAAAATAATCAGAAAAACAGATAAGACAAAACGAGAAAGCATCATTAACCTCCAATTGCATTCTAACATGGAAGCAAAGCATTGGAACCAGACATTTCATTATGTGTGTTGATTTTGCTTCTCAGATTTTCCGACTCTTTCTCTTCACTTTTCCTACTGTTGTCAGAAAAACCTAGTAATAAATTTGAAAAACTGTGTAAACAGGTTTAACAGCCTTTCTTTTATACAACAATGTGCAACAATACAGGCGAAAGGAGACAAATATGAAAAGAATTACAGCTATAACAGCCATTGCCTTACTCGCTTTTTTCATCCTCACAGGCTGCAATCCTGGTGGCAATGGCGCAATGACGGCGAACTCCGCATCATCCATCATGAAAGCAATGACAGAAGCAATCGATGGAACGAACCCAGGAGTCACTACGGATGGAAATACTTTTAAAGTCGATGGCTTCCAGGCAGCAGATGGAACAAAAATTGCCGGAACCATTACAGTCGGGCCAGACGGACTTTCAATCGAATCTGCAGAGCTGTGGATCGTCAAAGCTGATGGAAGTGCAGGACCTGTATTCAAGCTTGTCACAGAAAATGGAGGCGGACAGGACATAATCTATGGTGTGAAACCCATAAGCCCTTCCTCTGTTCCCAAGCCAATGACGAGAGAACAGAAAATTATCTTCGCAATCCTCATGGAAGGCTATGAAGAGGCTTATGACGAGCTTGTTGAAGATATCTTCGATGACCTCTTCGAGCGTTACGAAGAAAGACCTGCGGGGACATATGCAATCGAGGAAACATTCCCTCTTTTCCAGATTACAGGAACTGTGACTGTAGACAGAGAAGAATGGGATGATGACAGGGATGATACAGAAGTCGTGGCTGTGGATATATCATCTTTCTCATTTGAGCTTTTCAACGGTGCAAGAATCAGCGGAAGCTTCAAGTGGTCAGAAGAGAGAGACACGGAGAAAGCTGACGTCGATCTCGTGATTGAGAACTATGCCTCATGGGATGATTCGCTGCCAATCACTCTTGAGAGGATTGCTGTCAATGCAAGTGTGAGCGAAGGAGATTTCAGGAACCATGATGACGTCT
>JADIMT010000005.1 GCA_017694595.1 Candidatus Ornithospirochaeta stercoripullorum
AGAGAAGATTGTCGATATTGTAGCAGCAATCTCTCCCACACTCGGTGGTATAAATCTGGAGGATATCAAGGGACCTGAGTGCTTCTATATTGAAAGAGAGCTTATCAAGCGTTGTGATATCCCAGTCTTCCATGATGATCAGCATGGTACTGCCATCATTGCCACTGCAGGGCTCATGAATGCTGCAGAGATTACAGGCCGCAAGCTCAGCGAGATGGTTGTTGTTGTCAATGGAGCAGGTGCTGCTGGCATTTCCTGTGCTCGCATGTTTGTCGCGGCTGGTGTCAGGAAAGAGAATCTGGTCATGCTCGATAGCCATGGTGTCATCTATAAAGGCAGGGACGGACTGACAGCGGAGAAGGAGGAGTTCGCCTCTTCTACCGATAAGCGTACGCTGGCAGAAGCGGTGCAAGGGGCTGATGTCTTCATGGGGCTTTCAGTCAAAGGCTGCCTTACAGGAGAGATGCTGAAGACGATGAATGCAGATCCTGTTGTTTTTGCTATGGCGAATCCGGATCCTGAAATAACGCCGGAGGAGGCATTCGCAGCAAGAACTGATGTCATAATGGCGACAGGCCGTTCAGATTATCCTAATCAAATCAACAATGTCCTGGGCTTCCCGTTCATTTTCCGTGGTGCGCTCGATGTAAGGGCTTCCCGCATTACAGAGCATATGAAGATGGCGGCCTCTGTTGCTCTGGCAAAGCTGGCAAAGGAAGAGGTGCCGGAGGAAGTCAGAAAAGCATATGGCGGTGAGAGCTTCTCTTTCGGAAGAAAGTATATTGTGCCTAAGCCTTTCGATCCAAGGGTTATTGAATACGAAGCTGTCGCAGTTGCAAAAGCAGCTTGCGAGGATGGCGTTGCAGCATCCCCGATTACAGATTGGGATGGCTACAGGGCCCAGCTTAAAGAGCGTATGGCGAAGTATTGGTAATCATGTTGTTACAGCAGGGTAGTATTGTATCCTGCTGTTTAAATTTCATGAAAAAAAAGACTGCTCATTCCTTTTTGAGCAGCCTTTCCATGCCCCGGATTTCTGATTTTCCAAGGGGCCAACGTATCTTTTAAGTCGTCTCCACGACTGCTCTGATACAATTCGGGGGTATCTGAGCTATTCCCCGCCAGATCTTTCTTCTGGCTTTTTTTTCTGTCCGCTTTCCTGCGGTTCCTTAGGATGCTTCAGGGTGCACCTAAGACTTTTACCATGCAGGATTTACCTTCCTGCCTTACACCTAAACGGTACAAGCAGATTGATGAGTTGTCAACAAAAAGTTTTGCACTCTCAATGTTTTACGCCAGCTACATCCCTCAACTGGGCTTTTGCATTTGTCAGTGTCGCCTGATACTGGTTCTCAAGTCTGTCTAAGTTCTGCTTTGCTGCAGTCATGAATTCCTTATCGTTCTCGAAAGAGAGATGGACTTCCGTTCCATACTGCTCGGAAAGCTTCTGGGATTTCTCATCGAGAATAGGCTGGTACTGAGCTTTCATCTTATCCAAAAGGTCTTTCTTGTGTTTTGGATACTGGAAGAGGAAAGCTATCAGCTCATCCATCAGCCCCATTGCAGCTGGATTGCCATCTGTTGCGATTTCGACAAGTACTTTGATCTTATCCATTCTCTCAGTGTTCTCATTCTCTTCTTGAGGCAATGAAAGATTTGCTTCAGCTGTTAGTATCAACGCCTCTGCTACAGCTTTCGGATCCAAAGCTTTCAGTTCTGTCTCAAGTTCTTCGCGAGTGATGGCTTCATCGTCAGAGAGGAAACGGCCTGCAAGCTTTCTCGTTTTTTCGATGCTGCTGTTGTATTTGATTTTCTCTTTATCCATTTGGATGCCCTCTGTACGTTCAAGGGCAATCTCCCATGCACTTTTTATTCGTCCCATGCTTTGAATATAGTCAATCAGCTTGGTCATGACCAGAGGATGGTGAAAAGTATTGCTTCCCAAAGATGATAATCATAACCGCTGTGGATGATTTTGTTTTGTTTTTCCACGTTAGAACTGTGGACGCGAAAAGTCTAATTCTGTAGGCTACAGCTGTTATGGACAGTGGCATTGTCTATGCTTTTGATATCTTCGGAACGGCAATCTTCGCTATTACCGGTGCGGTCAAAGGTGTAAGGAACAGACTTGATTTTCTAGGTGTTATAGTATTCGCAATCACAGTAGGCTGTGGAGGCGGTATGCTCAGGGATACGATTCTTGGAATCTTTCCTATAGCTGTCTTTCGAGATAACGCATACATACTGATTTGCATTGCAATGGGCATTGCAGTCTTCCTCCTGAGCCCAAAAACAGTTGGCAGATGGGCTATTATCCAGTATCTGGATGCTGTGGGGCTTGGCGTTTTCACAGCTATTGGCTGCGTCAAAGCTGAAGCGCTTGGGCTTGGCGGAATTGGTGTAGTCGCCAGCGGTGTCTTCGGTGCTGTTGGAGGTGGTGTGCTCAGGGATGTGTTCTGCCATGAAATACCGATGGTCCTTACTTCTGACTTCTATGCATCTGCTTCTATTTTAGGGGGGATTCTCTTCATGATTCTCTTTAAATCCGGTGTTGGCGGTGATGTCCTGATGTATTCGACAGCTATCTTCACAATGGTGCTGAGAATGCTTGGTTATCATTTCAGGTGGAAGCTGCCTGTGGCAAGGATGGTAGGAGAGGAAAAACGTGACAGATAAGCTTTATTGCAGAGATGGCTACTTGCAGAGCATAGAAGCGGAAGTCATAGCATCCGATTCCAATGGCATCGTGCTTGACCGTACGATTTTCTACCCTGAAGGGGGAGGTCAGCCTGGAGATAGGGGCTTTTTTGGCAAGTGGCAGATTATAGACACGCAGAAAAATAGTGAAGGAGATCCTTTGCACATCATAAATGGCGATAAGCCTGCTGTTGGCACAAAAGCTTTGCTGACGCTTGATTGGGAGCACAGATACTTCTACATGACAGAGCATAGTGCCCAGCATCTGATCTCCGCATTGCTCTTCAAGCATGGCATTGGCACTGTCGCTGTTCACCAAGGTGAGAGATTCTTCACTGTTGAGACTGATAAAGAAGATATCGATGCGAGCATTCTGCTTTCTGTTGAGGAGGAGGCAGGTGAAGCTATACGCTCCTCGCTTGCTATCACGCAGCGCGAAATGAGCCATGAGGAAGCGGAAGCGCTTGGCATGCGTCGTTCTATAAAAGTCGAGGGCGATGTTAAGGTCGTTTTCATCGATTCGCTAGATGCTGTTGCTTGTGGCGGTGTCCATCTTCGATCCACAAAGGAAATCAAGGAAATCCAGTACTGCGGCTTCGAGCGTATTCGTTCACATGTCCGTACTATATGGAAATGTGGAGATACATCCATCCAGTACAGAAGACAGAATAAGGCAATTGTCTCATCGCTATGTGCAATGCTCTCTGCGGAAGATGATAGTGTAATCGAGTCTGTTGAGCGTCTTATTGCTGAAGTTGGCGAGGTAAGGCATGAACTGAAGAATGCGGAACGGAAGATCGCTGAGATGGAACTTGAGAAACATAGCGGCAAGGCTGCTATTTTCAGAACATCGGTTCCTGTCTCTTCATTTGATGGAGTTATTGTGGAAAATGATGGCTCCGTGGCTTTCATTATTGACGATGACGGACGTTTCATGTTTCATGGAACAAAAGATGATTTTGATGCCCTGAAAACAGAGTTGCCACTAAAAGGAGGCGGAAGGGGGAGCATCTACAGAGGAGCTGTTTCAGGTGATATCGCATCAATATTGGGAATAGCGGAGGTTTTGCTAAATGGGAGAAGCTCTTAAAAGAGAAGAGGATAGCGAAGACAATAGTAACATGCAGGAACATAAAGATGTTCATCTGAACTGGAAGAAGATTGCACTGATTGGAACAATACCTATCATTCTGATCTTCATCGGCTTCTTCATTGTCCTGAAATTCATAGGCGGAGAGAACTACACAGCAGCCGTCGACTGGTTTGACGAGAACTTTGGCATGACTGGCATCTTCCTGTATGTGTATGTGGTTGATACGCTCATCTTGCCTCTCTCTCCTGATTTTGTCTTCCCGATAGTCGCTTCCATGAGTCCTTGGGTGGTAATACCTGTTATAGGAACAGCTTCTGCGCTG
>JADIMT010000025.1 GCA_017694595.1 Candidatus Ornithospirochaeta stercoripullorum
TTTTATATTGTGGCTAAATTATTCAAGATTCGACGTAGGGTAGAGCAGTTGGCAGCTCGTCGGGCTCATAACCCGGAGGTCGCAGGTTCGAGTCCTGCCCCTGCTAAATAGATGTAATCTGGGCCATTGAGTAGCAAAAGCTGACAGTGGAAGTGGGTCTCCCGGACCATCAATGAAAAGTGGCAATCTGCTTGGCTAAGCACTGGCTTAGAAGTAGGTTGCCTTTGTTTTTCTGGTTGTATTACATTCAGAAAGAGAATCCCCATCCATTAATACAGATATTCTGTAGTGGAATGGGGATTTTTTAATAATAGCTGCTGTTCTCAGATTTTCATTGCAACTTCATATGCTCGCCAGATAACGCTCCTGAGATTACCTACAGAGAGACAATCACCGACAAGGTGAACCTTGTTCTTTGCCTCTGTGAGCGGGGCAGGGATGTAACCGACGCTGCTTATGACGCTATCGCAAGGAATTTCTTTATCTTCGCCTTCCTTTGTCTTGATGATGATTGAGGAATCTTTTACCTCTTTCACGGTTGCTCCAAGATATACAGATGTCTTGTTAAGAGCAAACCATTCTCTCAGGTAGGAGCTGTTAGCAAGACAGACGCCTTTCTGAGCAATGAGATCATTCTTCATCTCGACAATCGTTACAGCCTTTCCTCCAAGAGCAAGTTCATACGCTATCTCAGAACCTGTAAGACCTCCACCGATGACAACTACGTTGTTGCCGACTTCCTTCCCTTTGAGATACTCGCAAGCCTCTATGGTTTTATCGAATCCTGGTATGTTAAGTTTCCTCGGCTTTGCTCCAGTTGCGATGATGATGTCATCAGCTCTAAGCATATTCGTGTCTTTGACTTCAGTATTGAGTTTTACTTCAATACCAAGTTTGTCCATTTCTCTTCTGTACCAAGCGAGAAGATCGCGTAGCTTACCCTTGTATGACTCAGCACTTGCAGGGATGAAGGTTCCGCCAAGCTTGTCAGCCTTTTCATAGATTACAGGGTTATGACCTCTGAGCTTCAGAACACGTGCAGCTTCCATTCCTCCTATACCGCCGCCTATTATCGCTACGGTCTTCGGTTTTGTAGTCTTCTTGATATAATGCTTGTTCCACTGCATTGTCTCCGCATTTACTGCGCAGCGGGCAAGATGAAGACTGTCGGAAAGATCCTGATCATTTGGTACACCATTGTAATGGCACATGTTGAAACAACCATTGTGGCAGAGTATGCATGGTCTTATATCCTCGCTTCGGTCTTCAATAAGCTTTGTAATCCATTCCTGATCAGCGAGGAACTGACGGGCAAATCCGGCGCCATCAAGCTTTCCTTCCTCGATTGCCTCTGCTGCTACGAATGGATCAAGCCTGCCTGCCGCAACTACCGGGATATCAACGAAATTCTTGATGTGCTCGACATCCTCAAGATTGCAGTTTTCCGGCATATAGATAGGCGGATGTGCCCAGTACCAAGCATCATAAGTGCCATTATCGCAATTGAGCATATCATAACCAGCTTCCTCGAGAAGCTTTGCCGCTTTCTCTGATTCAGCCATATCACGACCGACCTCAGTAAAGTCCTCGCCAGGAAGTGCTCCTTCCCTGAAACCTTTTGTCTTGGAGACAACGCTGTATCTTAAAGAGACAGGGAAATCCTTTCCGCATCTGTTCTTTATAGCCTGAACGATTTCTATCGCAAAGCGGTATCTGTTTTCCATGGATCCGCCATATTCATCCGTCCTCTTATTCACATAAGGCAGGGTGAACTGGTCGAGAAGATAGCCTTCATGAACCGCATGCACTTCAACGCCATCGACACCTGCATCCATTAGGAGCCTTGAACTTTCAGCGAAGGAATTGACCATCTCCTTGATTTCATCTTTCGTCATTTCCCTCGACGGAAGCTTGTCGGACCAGCGGTTAGGTGAGGGGCTCGCGGAAGCGGTAATCCTATCGAGATCCATTATCGGCTTGGATATGGTTCTAATGACTGGAGTATTATAGAGCATCTCCATCATCTTGCTTACCGTGAACGAACGGCCAAATCCTGCTGTAAGCTGCACGAATAGCTTTGCTCCTGTCTGATGGAACTGAGGCATCCATTCTGCAAGATCCTTATACATCTTCTTGTTCTTATGGAGCCACTGGCCGAACATTGGATTATATACAGGCTGACAGCCTGGAAGGAGAAGCCCGACGTTGTTTTTCGCGACTTCCATGATGAATCTGGCACCATCCTTGTCAAAATGGTTGTTTTCCATCCATCCGAGAAGGTCTGTACCACCCATACTTGTCAGCACGATTCTGTTTTTTATCTCACAGTTTCCGATTTTCCAAGGTGTGAATAATGGTTTTAATCTGGTATCCATACCAAGATGATAAGCCTTCTATAAGAAAAATACATTATAAAATTTCTGAATTGCTCAGTTTTCAACAAGAACGACAGCAATAGCGCTTACAGCATTGCCTTTTCCTGTTTCATCGAGGCCTTCGTTTGTTTTCGCCTTTATGGAAACTCTATCGATATCAATGGAAAGAACTTCTGCGATTCTTTCCCTCATCGCGGTTATATGAGGTCTCAACTTTGGTTCCTCAAGCGTAATCGATGAATCTATATTGATGATTCTCGCACCAGTGTATTCCACTGCCTGCTTCAGCAGCTGAAGAC
>JADIMT010000026.1 GCA_017694595.1 Candidatus Ornithospirochaeta stercoripullorum
CTGAAGCTCTTTGAGCAGGGATACGGATATAAAGCGACTGCGCGTATTGCCGGGCTGAACACATACACAGTGAGGGAATACAAGCGGAAGTATGCCGCGGGAGACAACTCGTGGGCGGAGAGAGGGACCAGATGAGGTCTCTAATGAAATAGGTTATTGAGAGAAGACAACGTTCTATCTCTCCGAAGTTATTTCTGAGGTCAGCAGGGCGACTTGCTGGCCTTTTCTGATTTATAAACAGGTGCCATTTTTATAGCTTTCCCGTACTCTTTTTTCTCTTTCGGCTATATCGATGAGGGCGGGAAGACATTTGCTGAAGAAGTTCTTGTACGCAGTGCATTGATATGCTCTTTGCATCTTGCCTGTCATGAAATCTTCTCTCTCTCTTTTGCATCCGCCTCTGCAGAGAGGGTAGTAGTGGCATGTTCTGCATTCTTCATCCAGTTCTTCTGATTTCTCGATGAATCCGATTTCCTTTCGTCTCATGTCGAGTTTATCGAAATCATCTCTATTGATATTCCCCAGAAGATATTCATCGCGTGCATAGAAATCACAGGGAAAGACTGAGCCATCTGCTTCGATTGTATAGTAAGAGCCGCATCTGCCATTCATCGTGCAGTCTTCCGCATATCCATGCAGCAGCATGAAGATCAGATTGTCAAAATAACGGATAGAGACGTAATTGCCACTGATTAAATCCTTATGATATTCCCTGAAAAGAGCTATGAGGAAGTCCGCATAAGATTCTGGTGTGAGTGAGTACTCCCTGCTGCCTCTCTCATCATTTATGGAATCGAGCAGGGGAATGAATTGCAGATATCCAAATCCGTTGCGTTTGAGTAATGAATAGACTTCCTTCGCGTTTTCTGCAATTTCCTTTGTCACTGTCACTAGAATATTGATTTTGACGCCCGTCGAAAGCAGGAGCTTCGCGTTGTTGAATACTTTGTTATGCGTACCCCTGCCGTTCTTGTCTTTGCGATAATGGTCATGGAACTGTTTTGAACCATCGAGCGAGATACCTACAAGAAAGTCATGTTCTTTGAGCCAGAGTGCCCACTCCTTATTGAGTATCAAGCCATTAGTCTGCAGCGTATAGTCAGCTCTGCCACAGTATTTTTCTGCGTGGTCGATGAAACTGTTGTAGAAATCAAGTCCCGATAGAGTTGGCTCTCCGCCTTGAAAGCCGAATGAAGCTGTGTCGTATGGATTGCCAAGTGCTTTATCAATTAGGGTATGGGCTGTCTCTTCGCTCATCATGCCATAGCTTTTGATGCTTCTGTTTCTGCTCTCATCGTTGTAGAAACAATACTGGCAAGCCATATTGCATGTGCTGCTTGATGGTTTTATAAGGAATACTCTATGCATGTTCCTACTTCGTCAGAGGCCCGTACTCACGGCCTGAAATGAGACGTTTGCCATCTGTGAAGCCTTCGCTTCTTGAAAAGAGCTCTTTTATCAGGGAAGAGCGCAGATGAGAGATTCTCTCTCTCTTGTCCTCCGCTTTTATGAGGTTCCTTAGCTCATGAGGATCTTCAGAGAGATTGAAGTACTGTTCTTCTCCAGTCTCTGAATACCAGATGTATTTATCGTGCTTCGTGACTATCCAATGGTTTGAAAACTGTCCATATGAATGCTCTCCATGAAGATATTCCCGGGGTTCGTTATCAGGGGAGGCAATCACATCGAGAAGGCTCTTTCCATCATAGTGCTCATCATCTCTTGCTCCTGCTACATCAAGCAGTGTTGGCATGATATCCCGCAGCTCTGTAACCGCTTCAATTGCTGTTCCCTGTTTTCCTTCGATACCGATAGCTTCCAGATTGGAGAATAGCATTGGAATATGGCAGCTCCCCTCATAAGGCCTGCTCTTGCGGAACATGTAGTGGTCGCCGAGTTCTTCGCCATGATCCGAGGAGAATACAATCAGCGTGTTGTCATAGAGCTTGTGTTCTATCAGCGCTTGGATGACTCTTCCGATCTGATGGTCAAGGTGTGTGATCAGCGCGTAGTAAGCTGCTCTCATTTCATGTACAAGGTCCGGATCTGTCGGGCCTGTCTTGCTGTCGAATATCCTGCCATCTTTTTCTATGAATTCCTTTGTCTCCCAATCTCCAATAGCGGGCTGTGTAAGCTCTTTGTCTATGTATCTTGAGAGGTAATACTCAGGTGGATCTAGAGGAGGATGTGGCTTCAAGTAGCTTGCCATGAGGAAGAATGGCATGTCAGGATCCCGTCGACGCAGAAAATCGAGCACATTGTCTGTCACCCAGTTGGTGGGATGATATTTCTCTTCATAGCACCAGCTTCTTGCCACCCAGCTATTGCAATCAAGTCCTGTGTATGTTGAGTCGGCATCTGCCCCCATATTCTGCTTCAGCCAGTGAAAATAATCATCGGCATAGAACTGGTTCTCCCTATATGGCACATCCTCATAGCGTGAAGCGTGCATATAGCCATCATGCAGAATGACATTGTGAAAACCGAGATACCTTCTCACTGGATAGACATGCATCTTGCCAATGCATGTTGTGTAGTAACCAGCTTTTGCCAGCTCTCCAGGAAGTGTCCTCTCATAGTCCCATGGCACATTATCCTGATAACCGACTCTCTTGTTATGTTCAGGAGACAACCCAGTTAGGAGTGCAGCTCTTGCTGCAATGCAATTAGGGCAGGCGCTATATGCGTGCGAGAAATCGATGCCTTTACTTGCCAGCGTGTCGATATAAGGGGTCTTAACATCTTTATGCCCTTTGTATCCAAGGCTGTCTCCTCTGAGCTGATCCGTCATGATAAAGAGTATGTTCGGCTTTCTGTCCATGATGCTATGTTATATCCAGCACCTTCATCTGTACAGCAAAATGCTATACGTGGCTTCAGTGAAAACGAAAGAAGTCAACGATCTTCAGGACAAGGCTGGCAAGTTTTCTTGCGGCAACATTTATAAAGATTTTCCTTCCCGCTTTTTGACATAATCGAAGGCTTCTCGCGTATATCCTTTCAGGAGGCAAGATGCTTACGTAAGAAAAGAAAAAAGAGATTCTCCGCAACATGTGCCTGATGGATGATGCCCTCTTCGCCAAATGCTTCGGAGAGAGCAAGGAGTGCATTGAGGTGCTGCTGCGCATAATACTCGGCCGGAACGACATAACT
>JADIMT010000027.1 GCA_017694595.1 Candidatus Ornithospirochaeta stercoripullorum
GATCTCCCCAGCCATGGAACGCCCGCTGCATCTCTATGTCTATCAGGGCGCCCTCATCGCTTCTCGCAAGTATATCAAGCCGGACAGAATGCCCATAAGGATTCTTCATCGCAGCCTCCGCCCTGACGCTAACTATCCTCAAGTCATTCCTTCCAAGGATGGTGTTCACCATGAATTCCGTCCTCTCTATGTTTCCATCGAAAGCTATCGTGAACGCCACATCATCTGCGAGGCACATGCTCTCGACTCTCTCCAGAAAGCTCCTGATTGTATTCTTTCTTCTTCAGCTCTCCCTTCTATAATGCTATACGCAAAAAGGGAGGATTCATGTCAAAGATATTGCTAAATGAAATTTAAAAACTGACTTATTGAAGTGCAAGACTTAATGAAACGGCAGGCTGGGAATGAAGAAATGCTGATTATCCCCTGCATACCTGTGGATTCACTTATCGCCTGCTGCGCCTGATTTCCTGCGCACGCCAGGGATCCAGATAATGTGTAGAATAAAGACGCTCCCTTACAACATCACCGCTTTTCGTGAAGCGAAGGGGAACTGATGGTCTTCCATCAACTGAATAACGATTGACAGATGGCTTCAAGCCTAGTTCCTCTGCATGTGCCTTAATAGCAGTCAGAACGCTATGAAGCTGCGAAAGGCTTGCTGAACAGCCATCTTCCAGACAGAAGAGATTGCCTTTCCTCCACTCTTCGTACTTTCGCTCGGAGAGCATGCCAATACCAATGAGAACATCGGGGATGGTACACCACCCCCTTTCATCTACTTCGCGCTCAATCTCTGCTGCAAGTTTCTCTGCTCTGCGATCTGCCATCAGACAAGATTCTCCGTAGCCTTCCAGAGCTTCTCAAGGTTATAGAACTCTCTCAGCTCAGCAGACATGAGATGAATCACGATATCTCCGCAGTCAATAAGCTCCCAGCCGCTTGTGTCAGGGGCCTTATGTCTGTTTATGACTGAAAGTCCCAATGTATTGATTTCATCCCAGATCTGGTGAACAACACCGCGCAAATGGCCAACAGAAGAAACTGTTGCGATTATAAAGCATTCTGTCCAGGAACACTCTGCGCTTACATCTATGAGCGCAACGTCCGTGCACTTGTGATCTTCAAGGAAGACCTTGAGGTTCTCTGCTGACGTTTTTACTGTTTCCTTCATTTTATTTCTCCTAAAGCGTTCCGCCCGCTTTCAAATATCCATAGAGTTCAGCTGATACAGCTGCATTCTTTATTCCTGCCCTCTGGAAATAATCATTCTGCATATCCATGATTGTGATAATCATATCCTCAAGGCGCTTTCCAGAGAGTATCCGCTGCCTGTCGTTATCGTCAAGATGCTTGCGTCCAGGCTCCATATAATCAGCGATATAGAGTATCGCGCCATACAATCCCATCTCTTTGTGGCCAAGCGTATGATGCCGCACTGCCACTTTGAAGTACTCAGGCACATCGCCTTCCGCATCCTCTGAAAAATGTATAGATGCAAGCGCCCCATGCAGCAGCATAGGTTCCCTCTCCTCTTCAGGAAAGACTTCAAGCCCACAGCTACGGCAGAATGCCGGGGTATCAGAAGTGCAGCTATAGCGATAAGCATCATGATAGATACCGATATACGCGGCATCATCAGCAGAGAGCGAAAAGCGCTCAGCAAGCATCCGGGAAACACTTACGACCCCAAGGGAATGCGTGAACCGTTTTTCCTTGATCATCTTCTGGACTTTCGATTCAAGTTCTGTATAGCTTATTCTCATCTGCATACTTCCTTACTTTGTGGCTGAGCATATCGCGACAACCAGCGCGTACTTCCGACGAAGATGCCTGATAAACATCGCTTTTTATGAAGATCACTTCCGCTCCTGATGTATTCTCAACCTCGCCAAGCCTTGTGAAACACAGGAATCGTACATGCGCTCTAAGATAATCAGCATCATGCCAATGCCCCAGCGTCGGGATTATATCATCCCCGATGATGAAATTGACCTTTCCATCTTCAGCTGTCTCATCAAAGAACGCCCTGATAGTATCAGATGTATAGCTGACACCTTTCTTCTCACCTTCAAATAACGAGATTGTCACATCAAGCTCATCATCGGGATAGAGCTCATGATAATCCTCAACAGCGAGAGTGAGCATCCTTACCCTGTCCGCAAAAGAAGCGGGATGCGTACCCCTCTTGAAATTTGAGATATAGACAGGAATCACAATCAGATGCGTTATGCCAGCTCTTTCATAAGCTTCATGAAAAAGATGCACATGTCCCAGATGCACAGGATCGAATGTCCCGCCTAAAAGAGCTGTCCTATTCTTCTCTATAGTGGGCATCGAAATCCATCCTGGCAGAGAAGCCAGTCTCTTCCTTCTCACCGGAAAGCCTGAAAAGCGCGTGCTTCAATGGCTCGAGAAGATCATCGCGGTAAATCGAGAGAGGCAGGACTTCAGTATCGCTGTATTTCTCTTTCAACTTAGCAAACCGCTCTTCTGTACCGTCTTCATCGATTTTCGTACCGACTATGATATGCTCTTTTCCAGCCAGCTCATCGCTATACTTAGCCAATTCCGCAGAAAGGATATCATAAGCTTCTAGATAATTGTCATCTGAAAGATCCACCAGATAGCATAAGCCTTTTGTCCGAGAGATATGGCGCAGGAATTTATACCCCATGCCGCTTCCCTCGCTAGCTCCCTCTATGATTCCTGGGATATCTGCGATGACAACATCCTGGTCTCCCTCTCTCAGCACACCAAGAACAGGGATTTTCGTCGTGAAAGGATAACCCGCGACTTTCGAACGAGCATTCGTATAAAGATTAATCAGCGAAGATTTTCCGGCATTTGGAAAACCAACAAGCCCTATATCTGCGATAATCTGCAGCTCAAGGCCGACACGCATCGCGCTGCCTTTGCCACCTGGCTGAGCAAAACGCGGAGTCTGCCTGACAGCTGTACGGAAGTGCCAGTTGCCAAGACCACCCTTGCCACCCTCCAGGAAAACATATCTGTCGAGACCTGTGAGATCTTTGATCAGCTCACCTGTCTCCGCGTTCCTGATGACAGTTCCAGGCGGAACGGGAATCTCAACATCCTTCCCATCGCGTCCAGCGCATCTCGCGCCCTGTCCCGGCCTGCCATTCTCAGCCTTGAATGAACGCTGAAGCTTAAGGTGACCAAGAGTACGGAGGTTGTTCCTGACAACGAAAACAACGTCCCCTCCGCGCCCGCCGTCACCGCCGTCGGGTCCACCTTTGGGGACGAATTTCTCCCGGCGGAATGAGACACAGCCGTGTCCACCATTGCCGGAAGCTATATCAATATATGTCTCGTCGGAGAAGCCGAACATTATTACTCGGCCTTTGCCTCAGTGCACTCAACGATTGAGCAGTACTTGCGGTTCTTTCTCTCGTGGAACTTCACAGTACCTGCAACAAGAGCAAAGAGAGTATAGTCCTTGCCACAACCACAGTTTGCGCCCGGATGAATCTTTGTTCCTCTCTGGCGAACAATAACCTCTCCTGCTTTTACCAGCTGGCCACCGAATCTCTTAACACCAAGGCGCTGTGCGTTGGAGTCGCGTCCGTTGCGGGATGATCCGCCACCTTTCTTATGTGCCATTTCTCTCCCTCCTCAGCCTTCGATCTTCTCGACCTTGATCGTGGTGTATGTCTCTCTATGTCCCTGTGTACGGCGGTATCCCTTGCGTCTGCGGAACTTGTAGACCTTTACCTTCTCGCCTCTGAACTCATTGCCAACTGTTGCCGTTACTTTTGCACCCTCGACATATGGAGAGCCAAACTTAGCGGAATCACCATCGACGACAGCCAGAACCTTCTCAATCTCATAGGAAGATCCCTCTTCCATATTGAGTCTGTCGACAACCAGCTCCTGGCCTTCTTCTGCCTTATACTGCTTGCCAAGGATTTCAACTAATGCGTACATTTTGTGTCCTTCTAATTTAGTCTGGTGCTGTTTTATCTGATAGCCGCCATTTGTTGCAATAGCATTTTGGAAAACTTCCGGGGAAAGATGGAAAAAACACCAGAACAAACCAAACGTTCGTTTGTTTATTGCGACCTTTAACTGTTTATTATACAATATGAGCATGAAGACAAGCCGTGACATCATAATAAGAAAGGCAACCGAAATCATCGCATTCTCCGGGTTGGACAAGCTTACGATGAACACACTCTCTGAAGAACTCGGAATAAACAAGGCCTCACTTTACCATTGGTTCTCTTCGAAAGATGAAATACTCGATGAAGTTTTCAGGGAAGGCCACAAAGCTCTGATGGCAAAAGGTTTCAGGCTGGAACTGGATGGAAGCGCTACGCAAGTTCTTTCACGCATCGCAGCAAAGTGGACAGATATCTTCTCAGACGACTCACTTCTGCCTTATCTGAGGACTGTGTTCTCACTCCGTTATTCAGATGAAAGGGCTGAAGAAGAAGCATCAGCGCTGTCACTGATGCTCCGTAGCCAGGTAAGCGTAATCATGAATGCGCTTGGCGAGAACGATGAATTCCTCACATCGCTCTTCTCATCACTTCTTCTTGTGCATCTTCAGTCGATGCTCGATGGAAACGATGAGGACCTTGAGCTGGATGCAAAAGCATTTGCATCATTGCTGGAGAAGTCTTGAGAGATATGCTCACATTCCAGCATCGACCTCGCCTCCATCAACAGGCTCCCATCCCTCAATCTCTGCGCCTCCAACCTCAAGGGTTTTTGCCCTGCCGAAGACCAGGCCAGGATTGAGAGCTTCCATCTGCTTAACCCATGCATCTGCCTCTTTCACTCCACTACCGACAACCTCATCAGTTCCTACTATGATTACATCATACTCAGTTGAAGAATGATCATTGAGAGCCTTGCAGCCAGAAAGCGAGATGTTGCTGAAGTCTGACACATCATCAATCTTGAACGCAATCACACCATCGAATGTCACATCCTTGACTTCCGCTTCTCCAGATTCCACCGCCAATGCCACATCAAAGCCTGTCAGCGAGACATCAGAGATTTCAGTCTTACCTGTAGAAGTTGCTATATTGATGCCGAAGAATTTCTTAGTCTCATTGTCTACATCATTAGCGAAACTGCTGTCTTTGATGATTGTATTTTCACCTGTGATGCCGATGCCAGTAATTGTAGGCTTAGAAGAAGAGCCTCTAAGATCTGTCAGTTTGATGCTCAATGAATCAAATGTGATATTATCAGCAGAGATATCAGCCATAGTGTCCCATGCCTTTTCACCACCAGTGAAACTCAAATTATCCATCCCTGCATGCCCTCTGAAATATGTATTCTTGAAAACAGGAATAGACGAATAATCGCCCATGACAGTGACAGGTCCACCGGCAAGAGAGGCATCATCGACAAGGATGAACTTGTCTTGGCAGAGCGTAGCAAGAGATGCGTAATCAGCTGCGTCTATCTTCTCTCCCATGCTTTCTTGCAGTTCAGACAGCGTTGAATCATACACAAAGAGCTCGACTGAAGCCGTAGCACTATCTTTCTTGAGCTCTAGCTGTTTTACTCCCGCTGTCTCGAAGACAGAAGAATCTGAAAGCAACGAAAGAAGGGATTCTTCCTGCACAGCCCCATCTGAATATACAACTTGTGCAGTCATGTCTTCAAAAGCGGGATCCGATACCCTCAGATCAATTTTCGGATCAGCAATGATAGCAAGTGCTTCTGTACGCTGGTTTAGAATTGGGGGGGGCAAAACATCCATAGGCTGGTTGCAGGAAACGAAGAGTAAAACCACTGCAGCCATCGGAAAGACAACCTTTCTCATAGATACACTCCTTTTCCAGAGTATACCATATGGCTGCAGCCTCTCAAAACAGAATCACATCGATTCCAGATATGGCACTCCAATGAGCGCGAAGCCATTCTTCATAACCACTCTCAAAGCGCTGATAAGACGGATCCTTGCAAGTGACAGCTCTTTTGTCTCAGCTTTGAGAATCTGGTTGTCATGGTAGTAATGGCTGAATGTCTTAGCATTCTCATAAAGATAGGAAGCAATGATACTTGGATCATATGACAATGCAGCTTTTCTCACAGTATCGGGGAATGACTCAATCGCTTTAAGCAGTATCTTCTCATCCTCGAGAGTAAGCTGAGAAGCATCGAACGAACAGTCATAGCTCTCCTTATCCTCTTCGTAACGGCGCAGGATGGAAGAGATGCGGGCACATGTATACTGAAGATATGGTCCTGTATTGCCATTGAAGGAGATGGACTTCTTTGAATCAAAGACCATATCATGCTGCGGCTGTACCTGGAGAAGATAGTAATTGAGCGCACCAAGAGCTATCTTCCTTGCTGTATCATCGACATTTCCGACAGCTTCCTCCCTGCCTTTTGCTTCAATCTCGCTTCTGGCAAGCACAGTCAGCTCAGAGAGCAGATCATCTGCATCCACGACAGTGCCTTCCCTGCTCTTCATCTTTCCGTCAGGCAGATTGACCATGCCGTATGATAGATGATGAAGCTCTTCCGCCCACTTATAGCCAAGAAGCCCAAGCACATAGAACAGCACTTTAAAATGATAATTCTGCTCAGAAGCAACAACATAGATAAGTGAATCGAACGGCCAGTCTTCATGGCGCTTCACAGCTGTTCCTATATCCTGTGTCATATAGAGCGTAGTGCCATCACGACGGAGCAATACTTTCTTATCCAGCCCTATCGGAGAGAGATCAACCTGGACAGAACCATCTTCCTCTTTCTTGAAGACTCCCATCTCCAGTCCTTTCATGACCTCACTGCGGCCAAGCTTATAAGTCTCGCTCTCGTAGTAGAGCTTATCGAAGGAGATGCCCATGTTCTTGTAGCTTTCAGCAAGCCCGTCGAGCGTCCACTTGTTCATCTTCTCCCAAAGCGATCTTGTCTCAGCATCCCCTGCTTCCCAGAGCCTGAGCATCTTCTGGGCTTCCTGATCAGGATCGATGAAAGAAGGGTCGGAGACAATGGAAGGATCAGCTTCCTTTGCTTGCGAAACTTCTTTTTCCCACTGTGCGAACCTTACATAGTAACGGCCGACGAAATGATCTCCTTTCTCTCCTGTGGATTCGGGAGTCTCACCATTGCCGAAAAGCTTATAAGCCAGCATGGACTTGCATATATGAACACCGCGGTTGTTGATGAGATTGACTTTCATCACATCAGCGCCAGCTGCTTTCAGAAGCTCTGAGACAGACTCTCCCAGAGAGTCATTCCTCATATGTCCCAGATGCAATGGCTTATTAGTATTAGGACAGGAAAACTCGACCATGATCTTCTTTCCAGAGAGATCTTCAGTGCGGCCATAGTTATCAGAGGAAGAGATGGCGTCCTCTATGATCTTCCCAGCCAAAGACGGGATATCGAACCGGATATTCAGATAAGGCCCCGCCAGAAGCATCTCTCCTGCAGGATGCTGTTTAGCGGCAAGCGATGCCATTATGTCCTTCGCAATCAAAGCAGGCGCCTTTCCAGCAGCCTTTGCATACGGGAAGAGAGGGAAAGCAGCATCCCCCATCTCGCTCTTAGGAGGAACACCGATTGCCAGAGCAGGGATGCTATCGCACTTGAGATAGCTCTTAAGCTCCTCTTCTATAGCCTTTTTCCATTCATTCTTCAGTTCAGTAAGCATTGTAACCTCTCAGATTCTCAGTGAGACCTCTCCAGAAGAGAGCGCCTCGATTCTTCCGTCAGGGTATCTTACGACAAGCCGTGCCCTTTCATCCACATCCAAAGCCATAGCCTGTCGCTCTTTCCCATTTTTTATCACTGTCACTTCGCTGCCAAGCATGAAACAGCGGGACTTGTATTCAGAGATGAATTCCTTTCCCATTATAGCCAGAATCTCATCAGCGACTCTGGAAGCGAGTTCCGCTCTTGTGAAAGGAGCATCTCCCTCGGGATATAGATACATCATCTTCTTCTCAAGCTCAGAAGGAATCGAGCTTGAGCTGCCCTGGAGATTGATACCTATCCCGACAATAGCCTTGTCCAGTCCACCTTCCTCCATGTTCACTATGCCCTCTGTCAGTATCCCAACAACTTTTCTGCGATTGACATAAATGTCATTGACCCATTTTATAGAGCAGCGAATTCCAGATAGCGCTTCAATAGCTTTCACAGTAGCAAGACATGATGATGTTGTAAGTAATTCCGGTTCCGGAATAGAAGAGCCGCTTATCACAATTGACATATAGACACCGCCCTCAGGGGAGAAAAAGCTTCTTCCAAGCCTTCCTCTACCTCCTTCCTGTCTTCCTGCGACAATAGCGAATGGGACTTCAGCACCTTTGTTGATCAAATCCTTTGCTTCAGTCATCGTGCTGGATGTGACTGGACGGTAATAGACAGGGATATGAAAAACATGCTCAAGCATCGAGCGGGAGAGGACATCACTCTTTTCCAGCTTATAACCATCGCTTCTGGACACAGAAATCCTATAGCCTTCATCAGACAGCCCCGCAGCGCTCTTTGAGATAGCCATTCTTGAGCATCCAATCCTCTCAGCAAGCTCGGAACCGGAGATTCCCTCCTCGTTCTCAAGAAGAATGGACAGCAGCTCTTCTTTCACATTCATGTGATCGATTTTATGTGAAGCTCCTATCTTCATCAAGCTCACGGTCATCAATGGAAAAAGCCTTTCGCTCTCTTTCTGCCCTTCTCTGTGAGCTTTGCGCCTGAAAGCAGCGAACTGGTGGGAGCGCTATCGCAGAATGAGATATACACATCCTCGACAAAACCATCATTCACAGCACTCGTCACAAGCGCAACAAATTCTTCCCTGCCCAATGACAAGTCACTTGCATCTGGCGTTTTTCCTTTGCCAAGCATTCTCAACATCTTCTTCATCGAATCAGCCATAAAGCAATTATAGCCTGCTTCTTGAAAGAAGAGTGGAGGTATAAGATAATTCAAGCATGTACGACCCATCTAAATTCGTAGATCCATTCATCGATTCGTTCGCACGCATGCACAGAAGCTTCGGAAAGCAAGATTCAGCACTGCCACGCATGGAAGATATCGAGACACTCAACAGCACACTTCTTCAGCTATTCTTTCCAGGGCATCTGGGAACAGGTACTGCAAAGAGCTTGAAAAATGTCGTCCAGTACTTGATGGAAAACGCTATGCGCCTCATCTTCGACTCCATCACGCTTGCATTGAACTACGAACATCCAGATACTTCTGGCGAGGATTGCGAGAAAGAAGCCGAAAAGCTTTGCGATAAAATCGGGGAAGCCCTGCCAGAGATAAGAAGAATCCTGAAAACAGATGCTATGGCAGGATATGAAGGCGATCCAGCTTCCATAAGCCCCCATGAAGTCATTCTCTGCTATCCATATATGAAAGCTGTGACTGTTTACCGCATTGCACATCTGATGCACACACTCAACATCCCTCTTGTTCCGAGAATGATGAGCGAGGCCGTTCATTCAGCAACAGGCATAGATATCCACCCAGGTGCAATCATTGGCGAAAGCTTCTTCATCGACCATGGCACAGGTGTATCGATTGGAGAGACATCTGTGATTGGAAATCACGTGAAGCTCTACCATGGCGTCACGCTTGGCGCTCTCTCATACTCCAATCATGGAAAGGAAGTCCAGGGTAAGAAACGTCATCCGACTATCGAGGATGGAACGAAGATCTACGCCAATGCCACAATCCTTGGAAACATCACGATAGGAAGGGAAAGCACCATCTACTCTGGGACTCTCATCACAGAGGACATCCCTCCATTCTCCATCGTCAGAACGGCGAATACTGAAATCACTGTTGAGAGCAAACATTGACAGTGAAAGGAGAGATTGAAGTTATAACCCCGCTGTAAATCATGCCGGAAATGGGCATTCTGCCCTCTGGCATGACAATAAGTCCTTTCAGATAATTTCCCGTCGTGCCTTTCATGCCTGATTCAGCAAGTATTTCAACGCTCTTTCCAAGCTGTCTTCTGAGATAAGCTTCGCTCTGCTTCTCTGAAAGCTCTCGGAGAAGCTTTGCCCTTTCGTCGCGTATACGCTCCTCTGGATGGTGAGCTTTGTAAAGCGGCGTGCCTGGACGTGGTGAGTACGGAAAGACATGCATCGCTGCAAATTCATGATCTCTGAGGAAGGCATAAGTCTCCCCAAACTCCTTCTCGCCCTCTCCAGGAAGCCCTGCTATCACATCGCACGCGATGAAAGGATCATCTTTCGCTTTCCTCATTCTCGAGATTATGTAATCGACATGGGAAATTGAATAGCGTCTGGAAGCAATAGCAAGAACCTTATCCGATGCTGATTGGATAGGAATATGGAAATGCGGCTGCATCCTCTTGTCAGCAAGTGTATCCAGAAGCCTGTCATCGACATGGTCCGGTTCCATTGATGAAAGACGAAGCCTCATGCCGCTGCCAAGCTTGGCAAGGAGCTTCTCCACAAGAGCTCCCAAGCCATCACCATCGTGATCATACATCGTGAGGTTGACACCAGTAAGCATGATCTCATGGAAGCCTTCAGCTTCCAGATTCAAAGCCCGCCTGACAACCTCATCAGCTGAGAGAGAGACAGCAGAGCCTCTTGCAATTGTTGTCCTGCAGTATCCGCAGCTGTTGTCACAGCCATCCTGTATCTTCAGATACGCTCTCGAATGATACTGGAAAGAAGAAGCATCGAATGCAAAAGGATCATCACTCCGATAGCTGAACGATCTGATAGCATCGTGAAGTGGCATCCCTTCTGCAGTCTTCTCTGCCAGATGTCTGGGAAGCGACAGAAGAGATGCTTTCTCCTTCAGCGAGAAGATTGTCACACGATCTGAAAGCTTCTCAACCTCCTCTGGACTGACAGATGCATAGCATCCGGTCACAATAACCTCAGACTTCCTGGCAAAGAGACGGATCATGCGCCTCGCTTTCTGCTCAGCTTTCTGTGTGACAGTGCAGGAGTTCACGATGACGATATCTGCTTCGTCAGGCCCAGTCAGAGAGAATCCGGAACGGGAGAAGCTATCAGCGATAGCCTCGCTCTCCGCCTGGTTCAATCGACAGCCAAGAGTGTAGATATATACATTCACCCTTCTTCCCTCCTGAGAGCGTTGAGCACTTTCTCGATTGCAACTTGCAAGGAAAGCCTCATCTCCTTTGCATACGGATTGTAACGCTGGAGATCGTAGAAGAGCTGCATAGGGTCATTGCAAGTCTGCTCGACGATTGTCATCAGATTCCTGTAGCCCTGAGTCGCTATAGGAGTCGGCTTCATGCCCATCTGGCTCAGTGTTCTCCCGACAAAATGAGTAACACCCTGGGAGTAAGCAGCCTCCTCATCGTGCTTTTCAGCACTCATCTCCAGGACATCAAGGCCCATGGAGGCAAAGAGCGCTTTCATGGCAGCGTAATTCTCATCAACACCCGAAACAGGGCACATCACAATAGGCAGTCCATATATGCCGTTGCGTCCGGAATCAGGTCCGAACATTGGGTGTGTAGCGATAATGGCACGCGATGATGGAATATTCTCCTTCATCCATTTCGCCGGGTATATCTTCACAGAGCAAGTGTCCATCACAACTGTATCCTTGCCGATCTGTCCACCGATTCTCTTCAGCAGCCCCTCAAAGGAGGAGATGGCCACACAGAAAAAGAGATATGGAGATGCCAGCACTTCCTCTTCGCTTGCTCTTTTGACTCCCTCCGGGAGTTGATGCTCGGAACGCGAATAAGCGATGACGTCACAACCTGCTTTATATAAACATTCAGCCCAGAAAGAGCCGAATCTTCCCAGGCCGTATACTGCTACTTTCATGAGAGAGAGGATATCATCATTTCATCAGAAAAGAGAAGGCACAACCCTGATAATCCTCTCCTTGCCATCAGCCCGCAGGAAAAGCTCTGCAACGCTGCCCTTCTCTACAAAGACTTCCTTCAGATTCTCAGCAGAGAAGAACGCATGGATATCAATCTCGCTGACTGTTGAAGGAATGACAAGCGTTGAGATCGCGGATGAGGCAAACGCACTGTCACCAATAGCTGTGACACCATTTGAGAGGACAAGCGTCTCCAGCCTGGAGAGTCTGAATGCGCCGCTGCCAATTCTATCTGTGCCTGACGCAGTCACATAGACTCCATCACGTCTCTCACCTGGATAGGAAAGAAGCACACGCTTCCATGAGTAGAGCACGCCATCTATCGATCTGTACGTGGCATTATGGCTATCGACATCGACTTTGACAGCATTGCAAAGTGCCCTTTCCAGGCCTTTTTTCATCGATGAAGGCACATAGAGATTCTTCACGGACTTCGGAAAGAACGGTTCCTGTGATAACGAATATATCTCCTCAACACCATCGGGAATCACATATGATGCCCCTTCTCTCTTCGGAGGATAGAAAAGCAGCTTCTTCCCCTTTATGAGAACGCCTTCGTAATCGGGAGCATCATCTGAGGGGACAAACGCAGAGAAACGCGGCAGCTGCGATGGAAGCGCCTGGAACTCCTCAAGCTTCGAACCATATTGGATTGTCTCGATCTTCGCTCCCGCTGAGAATGCTGTCCCAGCCACCCTGCCAAGACGCTTAGGAAGCACGAACGTGCCATCCTCTTTTGCAGGTGGGTAGAAAATCAAGCTATAGCAGGAACTATCATAAAGGATGCCATCCTCTGCCCGGAACGAGAGAGAGCCCTTGGCCACTTCAAACCGTTCAAGGTATTTAAGCGAGGGAAAGAGATCCTCATCGATTTCCGATATTGAAGCAGGAATGGAAATGCTTCTGGCTTTCAATCCACGGCGCACAAGAGAAGCCTCTATCCTGACAGTGCTGTATTTACCGAGTTTTTCAGGGATGGCTATATTCTCATCATCACCTTTATACTGCACGACCGAACAGCTTTTGCTATCCAGTCTCTTTACTTCGAAATCATCAATGCGCATAGTGCGTATAATAGCACAAGATTGCGAACAAGGTCGCCAGTCTCCGCCCTCCGGTGGGAACAGATTCCGCCCATGCTCCTTAGTACTGTAAAAACTCTTATATAGAATGGCCACATACCGGCGGGTACCCTTGAATATGGAATAGCACCATGTTAAATTTATGAGAGGGGAACAGGCTTGTCTCCTTGCCCTTGTCCGGAGTCATCCCCGACGGAGAGCTAAGGGATTAAACATCTTCCCCGGCTGAACTGAAAAACGGAGAAAATCCGGCAGAAAGGAGATTTCATCATGACATTTGCTGAAAAAATGAAAGGCCTGGCAAAGGCAGCAAACAAGAAACTTGTGCTTGCAGAAGGGCTTGAACCAAGAACTGTCCGCGCAGCGAGGAAGATTGTAGACGAAGGCCTTGCCTCATCCGTAACACTTGTCGGCAACGAAGAGAAAGTCAAAGCCAACGCTGCTTCACTGGGAGTATCATTGGAAGGTATCAGCATCAGCGATCCAGAAGCATCTGACAAGAAAGCTGAATTCGCTCATGAGTACTATGAGATGAGAAAGCACAAGGGCATGACTGAAGAGCAGGCTCTCGTCGACATCGTAGATGAGCTGAGATGGGGAGCTATGATGGTTCATCTTGGATACGCCGATGCAATGGTTGCTGGAGCAGAGTCAACAACTGCAAATGTACTGCGTGCTGCATTCACTATCATCAAGTGCAAGCCAGGCATCAAGAGCGCTTCTTCATGCTTTGTCATGGCAACAGACAAGAAAGACCTGGGCTTCAATGGCGAATTTATCTTCTCAGACTGTGCGACAATCCCGAATCCTACAGCAGAACAGCTGGCAGAGATTGCAGAGGAAGCTGCTGACTCATGCCGCACATTCCTCGGAACTGAGCCGAAAATCGCGCTTCTCTCCTACTCATCAAAGGGCTCTGCAAAGGGCGAGCTTATCGATAAAGTCACAACAGCTCTTTCACTTGTAAAAGAAAAGAGACCTGACCTGCAGGTTGATGGAGAGCTTCAGCTTGACGCTGCAATCATTCCAGAAGTAGCAGCGCTCAAAGCAAAGGGATCTGCTGTAGCAGGACATGCAAACACACTCATCTTCCCGGATCTCCAGGCTGGCAATATCGGCTACAAGCTTGTACAGCGCCTGGCAGGAGCTGAGGCATATGGACCTATCCTCCAGGGCTTTGCAAAACCAGTCTCAGATCTCTCAAGAGGTTGCTCTGTCGATGACATCGTAGTCACATCAGCAATCACACTGGCACAGGCCGGTTCACTTAACTGATTTCAGAAGGGGCTGTCCTCAGAGGGATAGCCCCGAATCCCAACAAGCCTGATTCACCTCCGATATCTGGCACTCCAATAAAAATGACAATCGCGAAGAAACTGTTTTCAATATTGCTGTTAATTACAATAGCCACATCATGTTCGCCTACTACAATTACTGTACGTGAGATAAACCTCAGTGAGACCGAGCTTGTACTGCAACCTGGGCAAACAGAAACTATCACAGCTGAAGTGCTCCCGGAAGATGCTACGGACAAAACTGTAACATGGAAATCAGAGAGTGAATCTATTTCCGTTGAGAATGGAACAATTACGGTATCAGCAGAAGCTGTTCCAGGAACATACACTATCACTGCAACAAGTTCCTCAAATCCAGAAGTTTCTGCCATATGCACTATTACAGTGCAAGCAGCTGCTGCAGGTGGCGGAGGAGGTGGCGGTGGCCCGGTTGTGCCAGCAACACCTGATGTCGTATTTGATGTTTCTTCACTCCCTGATGGCAGCATTTCAGATCAAACGCTAGTATCAGATCCAATCACAGTTGAAGAAAGCGATTCTGTTATAAAACTCACAGGACTTGAAAGCGGAAAGCTATATTCACTATACACGGAACAAGCTCAAGCTATCAGAGCGAGATCAAGTGCAAAGATTTCGGAAGGCAACAAGAATAGATACACATTCGTTCTTCCAGAAGGCGAAACAGAGATTGAATTCAACGCATCTGACATCGGACTTGGAAATGGCGGCTCATTCCGAATCGGAGAGGTTTATGCGCCACACATCAATTTTGAAGATGGCAATGAGGCAATGACCATCAGTGAAAGTGATGAGCCAATCTTTACCGATGAAAATGGCAGAAAAGTATACGAGAAATATTTCTCCATTGACATTTCAGGGATTGAAGACAGAAGCAACATAGCGCTTATTACTACCTCTACAGGTTCCGGCAGCGGTGGACATAATTATGGCTTTGTCTCAGAAACAGGAGAGGCTATCAGAGAAAAGGAAATCGGCAGCGTTTTCGACTTAAGCGAATTCGATACTGTCTACATCTATCTGTACATGGAAGTAACAGAAAGCTTAGATTCCATATCCGTTTCACTCCATCTTGTAAATCCGATTACCATCGGAACAGAAGCTGTTGATATAAAAGCGCCATCAATCTACAGAATAGAACCATCTGCAGAGAACAGATACATGGTTTTCGAACTGGAAGGTGGACCAGATCAAAACATCTACCTAGGTGCAACAGGACTGAATGAAGATCTGAATGCAAGGAACCTTGAAACAGGAAAAAGACATCCAAGATTCTTCCCTGTGAAGATGGATGGCAACAAAGTAATCTTCAATCTGGAAGCTAATGCGAACCCAATCATCTTCAACATTGAGAGCATCGGTGACAGCTACACTGTAAAAGCCCACATAGATGAAGAGATGGAAGAGATTAATCTTCGGAAGATTGAAGTTGAAGCAGACAAGGATCTGGACACGACATTGATTATCCCTGCAGGCGAAGCTATTGTGCCTGCAATCTTCACGTCGGATGATCCAGGCGCTCTGGCAGGCTTTAAAAATGCAGTCGTAGAATTTTCAGGAGGAACTTTCCGAATACTGTTCTCTCATGATAGCGAAGTGGGATTCTCGAGCTACAGCCCAGACCCAGGAAAAATCTTCAGCCTCTATGAAGAAGATAAGCTTGAGTATTGCTTACTGTACAGAAGTAGAGAACTGCCAGACACAACAGTCAACTTGAGACTTTCAAGACAAGATCAGCAGGGCTTTTAAAGCCCTGTCTAAATTATCCTTCTATTGCTTTCTCTCCAGTATTTGTTAGTGGCAGGCATTCGCTTACCCAATCGTTGAAAATCTTCGTGACAATATAGCCAACTGTCTCGTAGGCCGTTTCTGAAACATGAGGATTTCCGGCATATGATGATTCAGTCATCTCGCCTATCATCTTTCCATCTGCAGTTTCCAATGCTATTGTAAGCGGATCCACATAATACCATGAGTAATAGTAGGCCTCATCATACCAGTTGTATGTATAGGATGCTTTTACGAAGACATCATCAGCGATGCTATCTACATCTCCCGATTTAACAAGAAAAACGGCCTGCTCTGCTTCTGACAAGTCTTTCACGCTCTCAGTTTTTTCGCTATCTGCAAGCAAATCTGCTGCAACTAAATTCAACGTTTCACTTTTGACTGCATAGTTAACAGATTGGGGAACAACGCCTGCATTAGCAAGAGAATACAAATCTGAAAGCTTTTCTGTCGCAATTCCAATTACTTTGAAATCTTCAGTAAAGACAGGACCACCACTATTTCCAGGCTGAATTTCAGCGGAAATCTGAGTCATCAAAACACTGCCTCCTATCCCGGAATCCGCACTTACAATGCCATTAGTATACTTGCATTCCTCTCCCATCAGATCCGGCATAGGATATCCCAGCACTGCTATAGGCGTTCCCTTTGCCGGAGTTGCACCAATTTCGAAAGCAAATGGAAGTTTCATGTCGCTTATACGAAGAATCGCGATATCAACATCAGCCTCGTTCCTTAAAACATCCGCCTCTACTTCATCTCCATTGATTACTACAGTGATATGATCTGCCCCATCCACCACGTGTGAATTAGTAACAAGAAGATTTGAAGAAATTGCGAACGCGCTGCCAGTTGATGTAATACTTGCGTAATCATTCACAACCTCAAAGTCAGGAACGACAACTGCATTGAAACCATACAATGAGAGCTGCTCAGCCATCACGCTTGATAAACCTAATGGATCATCGAGGCCGGAAATCCAGAAAGTACTATCTTCTAAAGTAGTGTTCTCTGGAAATTCAAATATGATGTCATCATCCTTCACTGTCTGACAAGAGATGAGAAACAAAGCAAAGACTACAATCAATAGAGAACGAAACCTCATGAAAACCTCCTATTCCCTCAATACACTTTAATATCCTCCACGAACTTCTTCAATTCAGGAGATAGTTGCTCGCATCTTGTGTATACGCCGAATGAAAGCACAAAGCTCTTGATAGGAACTTTGATAAACGAATCATCGATATTGATATCAGGAAGAATCGCAATGCCATAACCTGCTTGTACAAACACCAGCGAAGATTCAGGGAATGAAGAGAAGAAGAAGTTGCTGAAATCATTCAAACTATCAGCAATCTGCTGCTGTGCTTTATTGAAGCCTCCAGGTGCCACGTGTGGATCGAGGAAAATCATCCTCTCCCCTTTCAGTTCTTCAGCTACGATGCAGCTTTTATCAGCGAACCTGTGATTCTCCGGAAGGATTGCAACAATTTCCACCTGTGATATCTCTTTGTATTCAATCCTCAAGTTAGGGACATATTCCTTGAATGAGACAACAGCATCCAGATCCCCATCTTCCAGCTGCTTGTAAAGATGTCTGAACGGATTGACCTTGAACGTCGGATAGAGATTGGGGAACGCATGATGCAAACCAGCAATCACAGGCTTCATCAAAAGAATCTCGGAAGCTGTATGAAAACCTATCCTCAGTTCTTTCCGGATTTCCTCTGAAGGAGTTTTGAACCTGTTCTCTGCCCTCCTTGCTATCTCAAGGATGCTTTGCGCATCTTGCATGAAGATGATGCCTTCTGAAGTCATCTCGACAGATCTCGTGGAACGTCTGAAGAGCTTAGCGCCTATTTCATCTTCAAGTGTCTTGATCTGCTGTGTCACCGCAGGC
>JADIMT010000028.1 GCA_017694595.1 Candidatus Ornithospirochaeta stercoripullorum
TCGATGGACGCTTCATCCTCCCGGCTTTCTTCGGATGCTTCTGCTTCAGCTTCGTCTTCTTCACATTCCATGTCTTGACAGCTTCCACAGCAACATCCCTTGCACACTGTATGAGTCCTGTAGGAAGAGAAGGACACTCTCCCTTTATCCTCTCATACTGCACCTTGTGAAGGAACCTCTTGGATGTGCTGCTGTTATTTATGAGGCACTCTGCAGACATATTGAAGGCCCTTGCATACTGCTTCCTTGTCTCCACAACAGCAAAGACTTCCTTATCAGATAGTCTGGGGAAAACAGTGATTGACCTTCGCATACAACAATCATATCATTCTTTATAATAGGAGGCAACATGAGAAACAACAACAATTCGGTCTCGACACTGCAGTACCATATCGTCTGGTGCACGAAGTACAGGCATCCTGTGCTCACAGGAGCGGTGGAAGTGGAGACGAAAACCATACTGGCACAGACCTGTACAGAGTATGACTGGACTCTCAGGGCTATAGAGGTCATGCCCGAGCATGTCCACATCTTTCTTGAGGCCTCCCCTGACGATGCGCCCTCTTCGATAGCGCGCACTCTGAAATCAATCTCTGCGGTACATATCTTCACAGCCTTCCCAAAATTGAAGGAGCGCAAGTTCTGGGGATCCGGACTATGGTCCAGAGGATGCTATTACGGAAGTGTCGGTGCAATCACGGAGGAAAGCGTGAAAAAGTACATAGAGAACCAGAAGTCGAACATCGGAGGTACCGAATGATGAATTGTCCAATCTGCGGCAAAGAGATGGCAAAAGGAACAGTCATTTCATCGGGGAGCATGCCATTCAGCACAAACGTAACATTCAAATTTGAATTGCACACTGAAAATGCCCGATCTTGCTTGATACTGGAAAAGAAGGCTGCTGCATACTATTGTCCGGATTGTGGCCATGTGATTGCCTTCTACAAGACGAAGTGAACTTTGCCGCATTCATCCTGCAGGACAAGCCTGGCAGGTTTTCTGGCGGTATGTCTTATAAACTCTGGCTTCAGCCATGATTTCATCACTATACCCCTCAGGCAGAGCGTCGGAATAAAGAGAGTACAGATAATCACGAACAGGTTTCCATGCAGTTGCAGCCTCGCTGACAAAGGCCCGAAGGTCCTCTTCGCTCATCGAGCTGATGACAGAATCCAAGGATTCCAAGGGTTGCTCAATGCTTTCCTTACCGGAGGACATCTCATAATCATCGAACTCATTCTCAGTAGCATAAAGCACTGCTGCCTCATGCTTGCAATAATTTCCCGCTTCCGAATACGGGCAGTCACAATCAGCATCAATGAATTCTCCGCATTCATCTACATCGATGGAAACATTATAATCCTCTGACCCCTCGACAACTGCTTTATAACCATCTTCGGTTTTATTGATGCTCAGAACCGCACCGCTCTCGAAGTATAATTTCCCACGTTCAAGAATCCACGGAGCAAACAGCCCTCTCCAATCATTCTTCATACTCGATTTCATTATCTTCGCACCACTCGATAGCGAGTTCCCGATGTGCGTTATTCAGGAAGCGATACCAGTCATCCAGAAGACCAAGTTCTGAAGCTGTATATTTGAAACGGCGGAACGCGCCTGATCCATTTATCGATATTGCAAGCAGATTCTGCTCCTTTCTCTGAGGAAGGGACTCAATGAAATCCACCATTGTCTGATAATCATTTCTATCCCATTGTGAAGGAAATTCAATAAATCTGTCGCTTCCCTCTTCCAGAAGCTCAAGAATATCATCGTCATAATCATTATCGGCGATTTCGGAGATGAAAAGAACCTCTCCTGTTTCCCTATCAAGGTAACAAGTACTATCCTCGCTTACCATATCGATTCCATCAATTACATCCTGTAGCTTAACTTTCATAGGTCAGATTGTAACAGCTTTTTTACCCTGAAATGTTATTTTCACATCGTCCTAATTCCATACATTCATGAAATTTTATAAGCATTCTCAATCTTTATAATGCGAATCTGATGTTGAAAATCGAAATTTAAATAAACTTCACATTTCTTTTCTTGACATTTTTACGTTTTATGTCAAAGTGTAAATATAAGGAGTTTGAAAATGACAAGAGAAGATGTTTTTACTGCAATTGCAGAAGTAGTTTCCGACAGGACAGATACAGCCAGGGAAGATGTGCAAGAGGAAAGCACATTTCGTGATCTCGGAGTTGATTCTCTCGATACAGTAGAGATTCTGATGGAGCTCGAGGACAAGCTCGGAACGGAAATCGAACTTGACAGGAAAATCTCGACAGTCGGCGACCTCGTATCATTCATCGTCGACAAGGAGAACTGAGGATGCTCGTCACCCCGATAACAGAACTTCTTGGGATAAAATACCCTGTTTTCCAGGGCGGCATGGCCTGGATATCAGACGGGAAGCTCGCGGCTGCTGTCTCGAATGGTGGCGGCCTTGGCATCATCGCATCCGGGAATGCTCCTGCGTCGTATGTCAGGGATGAAATCAGGAAGGCAAAATCACTTACAGATAAGCCATTCGGTGTGAACATCATGCTTCTGAGTCCATATGCCGACGAGATTGCAGATGTCGTGGCGGAGGAGAAAGTCGCTGTTGTCACAACCGGTGCCGGCAACCCTCAGAAATACATGAAGATGTGGAAGGAAGCCGGTATCAAGGTGATTCCAGTAGTCGCCTCGACTGCTATTGCAAAGCTCATGGAGCGCATGGGAGCTTCCGCTGTAATCGCGGAAGGAGGAGAGAGCGGCGGACATATCGGAGAACTCACGACAATGGTTCTCGTGCCGCTTATCGTCTCATCGGTATCGATTCCTGTAATAGCTGCCGGAGGTATCGCAACAGGAGAACAAGGAGCTGCAGCTTTCATGCTCGGAGCTGTCGGCATACAGATGGGGACACGCTTCCTTTCAGCTGATGAGTGCAGTATCTCAGAGGTTTACAAGGAAAAGATCCTGAAAGCCAGCGACAGATGCACGATGGTGACAGGAAAGAGGCTCGGGCATCCCGTACGTTCGTTAAAATCACCGTTCTCGCGTTCATATGAGAAAGCCGAATACAGCAGCATAAGCGATGATGAGCTGGAAGCACTAGCTGTTGGAGCACTCAGAAAAGCGGTTGTCGATGGTGATAACGAAAACGGCTGTTTCCTTGCCGGGCAGGTTGCCGCTCTCGTCAATAAGAGCGAGAGTGCGGCTTCGATTGTAAAAAGCATAGCTGAAGATACAGAGAAATGCTTGAAGGGTGCTTCAAAATGGATAAGATAGCCATCGTTTTCTCAGGACAGGGAGCACAGTATCCCGGTATGGGAAGGGATATATATGAGAAATATCCTGAAGCAAGGAAGATGCTGGATGCTTTTGAGCACTTACATCCAGGACTTCTTCACCTGATGTTTGAATCAGATGCGGAGGAACTAAGGAAGACTGCCAATACCCAGATTGTGCTCTATGCTTTCGAACGCGCTGTTTCTGCGGTCATCGCAAAGCATGTGAAAATCGGGACAGCAGCAGGCTTCTCGCTTGGAGAGATCTCTGCGC
>JADIMT010000029.1 GCA_017694595.1 Candidatus Ornithospirochaeta stercoripullorum
GCAAGAAGGCTCTTACTGAGGCAAATGGTGATTTCGTCCAGGCAGAGAAGATTCTCAAGGAGATGGGCCTCGCAGCAGTTGCAAAGCGCCAGGACAGAGCAACTGAGAATGGCCGCGTATTCGTCAAAACCGGAAACGGCAAGGCAGTTATCCTTTCCCTTTCCTGCGAGACGGACTTCGTTGCACAGAACAAGGATTTCGCTAAGCTTGGCGATGATCTTTGCACAGTTATCCTCGAGAAGGGATACACAGAAATCAATGCAGAACTCGAAGAGATGGTAAACGCACTCATCGCTATCATCAAAGAGAACATGCATCTTGTTAAGTTCGACGTCTATGACATCGGAGCTAACGACTATGCTTCCACATACATCCACGGAGAGGGAGCTGTAGCAGTTCTTGTTATGCTCAACTCCGACAAGCCAGAGATCTTCAAGGAAGCTGATGTCGAGGATTTCGCACACAACCTCGCTCTCCATGCAGCAGCATACAAGCCACAGTTCCTTGATGACAAAGCTGTAAGCAAAGAGTATGAGGAAGAGCAGCTCGATATCTTCCGCAAGCAGGTTGAAGGTGACGAGAAGCTCGCTTCCAAGCCAGAGAAAGTCAGAGAAGGCATCGTCAGAGGCAAGCTTTCCAAGCTCTACAAGGAAGTATGCTTCCTCGATCAGGCTTATGTAAAAGATGACACAAAGTCTGTAAGCCAGATGCTCCAGGAGACTGGCAAGGCACATGGTGCAACACTCAAGATCACTGCATATGCAGTTTATCAGGCAGGCGTTTCCGCCTGAGGAGGAAGGATGCAGACTGTCATCGACAATTGCAGTGCAAGAATGAAGAAGTCAGTAGAGGCGCTCTCGCAGGAGTACGCCTCACTGCGTACTGGCCGCGCTTCTGCACAGCTTTTTGATAAAATCAAAGTTGATTACTATGGCGCAGAGACTCCTCTTTCACAGGTCGCTTCCATCAGCGTTCCTGAAGCAAGGCTCGTGGTAATCCAACCATGGGACAAGAGTGTGCTGCCAGCTATCGAGAAGGCAATACAGAAGTCAGAGCTCGGACTTAATCCTAACAACGATGGAAAACTTATCCGCGTTGCATTCCCCCCTCTCACAGAGGAGAGAAGAAAGGAACTGGCTAAGAGCGCAAAGGCAACTGCAGAGAACGCACGTGTTGCAATCCGCAATATCCGCCGCGATGCTATGGAAGAGCTGAAGAAGCTCCAGAAAAATGGAGACATCAGCGAAGACGAGCAGAAGGAAGGCGGAGACAAGATTCAGAAACTCACAGATTCCTCTATCGCTGAAGTCGGAAAGATTGCTGAAGCGAAAGAGAAGGAGATCATGGAGATCTGAGGTGAAAGTTCCTGAGCATCTCGCAATCATAATGGATGGCAATGGACGCTGGGCAGAGAAGAGAAACCTGCCCCGCTCTGCTGGCCATCTCGAAGGTGGAAAAGCTGTTGTGAAAATCATCAGGGCATGCCTTTCCAGAGGTATCAGGAACCTTACACTCTATTGTTTCTCGATTGAGAACTGGAAAAGGCCCAAAGAGGAGACGAATTACCTCATGGGTCTTTTCTCATCAAGGATGAAAGCTGAAATTCCCACAGCTATAAAAGAAGGAATAAAGATACTTCACCTCGGAAAGCGCGAGGGTTTACCAGATGATGTTCTCTCCGCTATCGATGAAGCGAAAGAGAAGACGAAGGATGGGAAGAGGCTTACTCTGCAGCTTGCTATCAACTACAGTGGGATTGATGAGATTGAGAGAGCCACGGAAAAAGCACTCAGGTCCGGTATGCCGTTTTCCAGTCTCAGCCTTCTTGATTTCGTAGATAACCCAGAGGTTCCCTCCCCCGATTTCATCGTACGTTCCTCAGGAGAAAAACGATTATCAGGATTCCTGCTGCTGCAGTCAAGCTATGCAGAACTAGGTTTTTATGATAATCTTTGGCCTGATTGGGATGAATTGATGATAGATATCATCATCAATGATTTCGCTTCACGAAAACGAAGATTCGGAGGAATTTGAGATGGGAAGCCTGAAACAGAGAATACTAACAGCAGTGATAGCTATTCCAGTGCTCATAATCATCGTAGCCTTCATCCCCTATCTCAATCATCTCGCTTTCTGCATCACTGTTACTATAATTGCATTTCTCGGCTCAAAGGAGATGCATTCGCTTCTCTCAAAAGATCAGGAGAAGCTTCCGTTCACATCCTATACGGGAGCATTGCTACCACTGGCGCAATATGTGCAGTTCAGTTATTTTCCGAATATAGAGCTAACATTCTATACGCTGATGACACTTATTGGGCTGACACTGCTTTTGGAAGTGTTCACAGGAGCTGATGATGATTTCCATGGAACATGGGAGAGAAACAGCAAGAGCGTGCTGAATATCATATATCCAGGTCTCTTCTCCTCGTTCATCATCAGGATAGCATTCTTCCCAAATGCCTCATGGTACTTGCTCTTCTTCTTCCTGCTTGTTTTCGGTTCCGATACATTCGCTTACTTTTTCGGAATCGCATTCGGAAAGAACAACAAAGGCATATTGAAAGTAAGCCCAAACAAATCGATTGCTGGCTATGTAGGTGCAATACTGGTCCCAGCTATCTTCGGGCTTCTCTCCTCTTGCATCTTCCCTGAAATCTTCCAGTATTCACGCCTTGAAGGCTTTGTGCTAGGCGCAATCACAGCACTTGCGGCTGCGCTGGGAGATTTGATTGAATCTGCATTCAAGAGATGCGCTGAAGTCAAGGATTCTGGTTCGATAATCCCTGGACGTGGCGGCATCCTCGATTCTGTCGACTCAATTGTAATGGCGGCACCTGTATATGTTGCCATTCTCACGCTCTCACTTGGAGTATGAAAAGACTCTTATTGCTAGGAGCAACTGGCTCAATCGGCACCACATGCCTAAACGCTCTCAGAAACAACCTCGCTGAAGATATAGTTCTTGCAGGCATCACAGCAAAGGACTCTCCATCGCTGATTGACCGAGCTCGTGAATTCGATGTTCCCTATCTATATCTCACTGGTGGTGAAGGCGGCAAGCTGTCAGAATTCATAGAGAAGACACATCCGGACATCATCCTGAATGCAATCGCGGGCTCGGATGGGCTTGGTGCAACGCTGGAATGCATAAAGCACTCAATACCTATTGCACTGGCGAACAAGGAGTCTGTAGTCATGGGTGGAGAGTTCATGCTCTCGCAGGCAAAAGCATTCGGGACAGAGATAATTCCTGTAGACAGCGAACATAGTGCAATCTATCATCTCTTGAAAGCAAAACGTGCTGACCGTCTGATCATCACAGCTTCCGGAGGCCCTTTCGTAGATAGGATGGATCTCTCATCAGTCACAGTCGAGGAAGCTTTACATCACCCCACATGGTCCATGGGGAAGAAAATCACAATCGACAGCGCTACACTGGCAAACAAAGGGCTTGAAGTCATCGAAGCTTCCTTGCTCTTCGACTTCCCCGCTGAGAAAATCGATGTGACAATACACAGACAATCGATAATCCATTCAGCTATCGAGACGGAGGAAGGAGCTGTCTATGCGCTTCTCTCCACACCAGATATGACACTGCCTGTACTTCTTGCATTGCAAGGCGAAGGCACAGGACTGAAGAATGTCGTGAAAAGGCTATCTTTCAGCACTCCTCTCTCACTTACATTTGAAGGCTGGGACAGAGAACGCTTTCCTCTCCTATCGCTTGCATACAAGACACTTGAAATGGGAAGCTACGCGAGAATTGCCTACTGCCAGAGCGATGAAATAGCTGTCAATGCATTTCTCTTAGGACGTATAGGATTCACGGAGATTGCCTCCATCGTCGAAGAGACAGTGATGTCGATGCCAGCAAGCAATGTGCAATCTTATGAAGATATAATAAGAATAAAGCAGATAGCGAAGCAGAAAGCAGAGGCGCTATGCTGAAGCTGCTTTATCTCATCCTTGGTCTTCTTGGAATCGGGCTTATCATCTTTCTGCATGAGCTTGGCCACTTTATAGCAGCAAGGTTGATGCATGTTGATGTTGAGGTGCTCTCCTACGGGATGGGGCCCAGACTCTTCTCCATCTATGGAAGAAAGACGGAGTACAGGCTTTCATTGATTCCTTTCGGTGGGTATTGCCGAATGAAGGGATCGCTTGACCTGATGAAAGCGCTGAAAGATGACTCGAAGAGCATGGAGAAGACGGAAGAAGGCTCATACTTCGGGACAACTCCATTCTCGAGATTCCTGATTTATCTCTCCGGGCCACTGATGAACTTCCTGCTGGCAATAGTCATGCTGGCAGTGCTTGCCATCATTCCTGTGGATAGGCTATCTGATCCAGCAATCATTACACCAATCAGCGAGTATCCTGAAGTCTTCAATTCTAACGTTGAGCAACCGAGCGTAGAAAAAGGCGACAAGCTTATAGCATCCGGAGACTATGTATTCGCGGACTGGCAGGATGCAGAAGACTTCATAAGCTCACATAGCGGAGAAGACATTCCTGTCACTATTGAGAGAGATGGCAGGACAATGGAGATTGTGCTGCATCCTTCTTTCATCGATGGAAACTGTCTATATGGCATTTCAAACCTCCAGAAAGCTATTGTAGGGCGCTCGCTCTCTGAAAGCTTCAAGGAAGATGACAGAATCGTAAAAGCCGATGGGAAGAAAATTGAATACACACTCGACCTCTACTCGATAGATAAGGACTCTTTCTCTCTGACAATAGACAGGAATGGAACACTGCTGGAGAGAGAGATCACAGAGGGGTCCCTGCCTTTTGCATGGAAGAGCTCAATCAGAAAAAGCGCTGAAAGCGTCAATCCGCTAGCTTATGGAGTAAAAAGGACATCAGACCTTGCTGGCGCCGCGCTCTCAGCATTGGGCGCATTCATAACATTCCATCTCGAAGATGCACTTGCTGTAATGACAGGACCTGTCAAAGCGGCGGAGAGCATAGGAGGAATCACTGCACTGGCATTCAGCGAGAGCGGCGCAAGCGGAATCAGGGCGCTGCTGTTGCTTCTTGCTATCGTAAGCGTTTCTATAGCTGTTGGAAACTTATTGCCAATCCCCACATTCGACGGTGGCCAGATGCTGATCAATATCGCGGAGATGATCAGTGGGAAAGCTCTCTCCCCCCGTTCATATGTCATACTCCAGATAGCTGGCATGATAGCGGCGCTTATAATCATGGCTGCCATGTATTCATTGGATATAAAGGCTTACTTCTTCTCGTAACCACGCTTATCTGGAGGAGTCGGCTCAATGAAATCTGCATTCTGGAGAACCTGCTCAAAGGATGTGGTTGTCGCATTATAGCCTACCTTGAACTCACCAGTCTCACCATTGCGCTGTTTTGCGACGATGACTTTCGTAACCTGCAGAGTAGCTTTTCCTTCGCTATCCTTTGCATTGCGCTGTTTCTCCTCTTCCGAGAGGATTCTCTTCCTGTGCAGGAACATGACGACATCAGCATCCTGCTCGATGGAACCAGAGTCCCTGAGGTTTGAAAGAATAGGAGCCTTCTCTTCACTGTCACGGGATACCTGGCAGAGTACGATGATAGGAATCTTCAGCTCTCTAGCAAGGCTCTTTAGAGAACGGGAGACAGTTGCAATTACTTCATGGCGAGGGGTCTGCGGTCCAAGCCCTGGATCGATGAGACCGATGTAGTCAATCATAATCACAGTGATATCCTTCTCCCTTTTAAGCGATCTAGCTTTAGCTCTCAGCTCATTTAGCCTGATATTAGGTACATCTATGATGTAGAGTTCTTTTGAAAAGAGCATATCAGCAGCATTCATGACTCGATCAAACGACTCTTCAGCAAGATCAGCCTGAGCAATATTACGCAGATTGACATGCGAGATATTAGCCAGCAGACGTTCTGTAATCTGGCTTGCTGGCATTTCCAGAGAGAAGAATGCAACACGCTGCGGACGCTCAGTGTTTCTGATCATATTACGGATCATGGAGACACCAAAGGCGGTCTTACCGATGGATGGTCTTGCTGCAACAACTATATAATCCTGAGGTTTGAAACCACCGTTGGTATATTTATCGAGGATATCGAAACCGGATGGGACGGAATCATCAGCAAGCGATCCATCCATCTTCTTCATAATCCTGTCAACAACTGAGCTTACAGCCGATGTTATGGAGTAATCAGTCTCACCTCTTGAACCTGTGAGAGAAAGGCGAAGCATCTCGCTCTGGCCTTCATCGAGAACCTGCTTGATGTCTTCAGTCTCATTCAAAGCCTTCTCAGTAAGAGAAGTGCAAAGTGAGATAAGTGAGCGGCGAAGCGACATCTCTTTGACGATCTCAGCATATTGCTCTGTATTAGCTGTGACATTGACAGACTCTGTAAGAGAAGCAACATAAGCGAGCCCGCCTGCTTTATCAAGCATGCCCTCTTTCTTCAGATAATCAATCAGCGTGATGTAATCGATAGCACGGTTTGATGCCTCTTTCATCTTCGTTATCGCAGTGAAGATGACAGCATTCATCGGCTGATAGAAATCTGAAGCGTCAAGAATGCCAGAAACGATATCATATGCATCCTCTCTCATGAGAAGAGAACCAAGTATGGCTTTCTCGGCTTCATCATTATGTGGAAGGGTTTTCATTTTTCACCTCGGTAACGTTGAGTATACTATACTACACAATGCCACGCATTGTGGAAAGGTTGAAGATTGAACTTCTTCCAATCAAAAACACCTGATGGAGCAAGTATCAAAAACTATCCAATCATGTCCAGCAATCCAGAATGTTTTCTCTTTATCCAGATATTCCATCCTCTGAGCGTCAGCGAAGAATGGAGTAGTTCACGCAGCAAATCCTTTCCAAGCCATCGTAAGGCTTCTGGAGAATACATACATGAGCCTCTCAGCTTAATCTGAAGTAATCGAAATCAGCAAAGCCTGAAGATATGTTGTTCTTCCTGTTTCCTGCCCAAAGAGAGAGCTTGGCACCAGTCCATGTAGCTCTCTCAAGCGGGAAGATATGGTCAATGACAGTATAATCAATACCATCTTCAGAGTAAGAGAGAAAATAATTCTTGTCCTTTCGCAGCTCGATGCGAAGATACACACACCCGGAAGAGAGAGGAAATGAAGCAACATCGCTCTCTTCAGCTTGTCCGGAATATGTGACATTGCTGACATGTCCACGGAAGACTGAGAGAGCATAATCTCTACCATCATATGCTGCTCCAATGAATCCATACTCATGGCCTATCATGCCAATTCCAGCAAAGTCACCATCAGATGAACCTGAAAGAGTAAGCAAGCAGTCTGCGGTAAAGCTATCTGACTGCGGAATCTGCGTAAGCGCGTTCGGAGCATACCAGACAAGATTATCCCTCTCGTCATTTCTTATGCAGAACATCCTCAGACAGCCTTTCTTTTCAGCAAGCGAATAAAAGGAGCTGTCAGGATTCGCCTGCCACTGCCATTGTAGCGAAAGCTCATCGGAATCGAATTCATCAGATGTTGAAATAGAGTAGCAATGGCCATCAGCAACAGGAACAGACCACTCACGTACAGGCTCTCCAATCCCATCCCCATCCTGATCGGAACCGATGAAGATCCAGCCATCGGCTGTGATGCATGCAGGCTGCAGATGCGTGATTCTTCCAAGCTCTATCACATCCTGAAAATGCAAGAACCACAGAGAGCCATCAGGGGCATCGACAAGGCCACCTTGATGCGGACCATTCACTGAAGTACTGCCCCTTTTCATGACTGTTCTATACTCATAAGGTCCTTTCACTGAACGGCTTCTGATGCAGCACTGCCAGCCAGTTGCAACACCTCCGGCAGGGAACAATATATAATGATATCCATTCATATAATAAGCTTTAGGACCTTCTGATGTCGGTGCAATGACAGTGCCATCGAAAATGATTGAATAATCCCCAATCGTCTTCGTGAAAGAGCTGTCCGTCTCAATCAAGGCGAGCTTATGCTTCAGACCGCATCTGGAGAACGCGAAAGCGAAGACCATATAAGTCTTTCCATCTGAATCCCAGATCGGACATGGATCGATCCAGCCCTTTGTGCGCGTAAGCATGTTGATTCTGAAATCTCCATAGATGTCAGTGGATCTAGCGACCATGATCCCTTCATCCACAAGAGGGATGAAGATAAAGAATTCACCATCATGGTATCTTATCGAGGGTGCCCATGTTCCAGAGCCATGAGAAGGCTTGGAATACTTCTCAAAAGGAAGGCTTTTCACCGCATAATTGATTATTTTCCAGTGAACTAAGTCATCCGAATGAAGAATCGGAACGCCAGGAAGATATGTAAACGATGAAGCGACCATATAAAAATCATTGCCTACTCTAATCACATCAAGATCAGAATAATCTGCATATAATATTGGATTAGTATAAGTTTCCATTATTTTCACATCCCTTT
>JADIMT010000030.1 GCA_017694595.1 Candidatus Ornithospirochaeta stercoripullorum
CAGTCATGCCCAGGATCCTTTGTGACTGTGTAGGTGATCCTGCCGTATGCGCTGCCTCTGCGATTATCCTTGCATATCTCGAATGCAGGATGTGCCCAGTCTACAATCCAGCCTGTGGATTCACTGAGCAGAAAAGTGCTATCTTCCTTCATGAGCGGTTCTCCTTGACTTGTTCTTTTTGCGATTACAAATCCTAGGAGATACCGCTCTCTTCTTCTATCTACTCATTAGCTTTTTTACACGGAGAAAATTTCAGATCCAAATTTTTTCATGGCAGCCCTTTCTGAACAAGAACTTGGCATGAGTGTACGCAAGAGGAGAGAGGTAAAAAGAACAATACGGGCATATATTGAGTCCGACTTAAATTAAGAGTGCAGATTTGAAGTTTGATACTGGCTTGAAGAAACGTATGCCCTAATTGCACACGTGTTATTTGCGTTTACTAGAAATATGCTTTCTTTTCTCTTCAGCTGTTTCTGTTCTCATCTGGAAGGATTATGTTCAGTAGTATTGCTACAATTGCCGCAATCACAACAGGCGATGAGGCAAAGACCATGGTCACCCATTCAGGGAACTGTGAAAGAGATTCGCTTACCATGCTTACACCCATGCCAAGAGCTGCAGAAAGGCCGACTATCGAGGTATTCCGATAACTCATTGGCTGCATTGCTACGAGTTTCATTCCTGTCATTGCTATTGATGCGAAGACTGAGACAGTAGCTCCTCCAAGCACACATTGCGGTATTGTCGTAAGTAGCGCAGAGAATTTTGGAATCAGCCCTGCAATAAGAAGCATTGCAGCAGTGGTGGCAAGGACTTTTCTGTTTGTTACTTTCGTCGATGAGACTATGCCCACGTTCTGGGAGTAGGTCGCATTTGGAAGTCCTCCGAATACAGCAGAGATAAGATTTGACAGCCCGAAACCTATTATTCCACCTCTAAGCTCATTGCCCGATGGTTCTCTATTCATTCCTCCGATTGTGGTTGCGGACATATCGCCGATAGCCTGTACTGCATTTATAGCAAACAGGACTGTGAAGGCAAGACTTGAGGAGAACTCGAACCTTATTCCAAATGGTGCTATCTCGGGCAGAGAGAAAACACCGGCATCTTTGACTGCAGAGAGGTCTACCATTCCGAAGAGAGCTGAGAAGATGTATCCAGCAGCTATTCCGAGAAGTATTGAGGCAAGTTTGAGCATTCCTTTGCCGAAATGGTTGAGCGTCGTGACGCAGATCAGTGTGAAAATTGCCACAGTCCAGTTTTGCCAGGAACCGAAAGATGCACTTGCGCTTCCTCCTGCCATATATGTTATCGCTGTCGGATAGAGTGAAAGACCAATTGTGAATACCACGGTTCCTGTGATCAAAGGCGGAAAGAGGCGCTGTAGCTGCTTTGCGAAGATTCCGATGACGATTGCAATGGTTCCTCCGATGATCTGGGCTCCGAAGATTGTGGCAATCCCAGTTGTAGATGCAATGTCCTGCATTGTCGCAAGGTATGCAAAGCTAACTCCCATGATAAGAGGCAGCCTTGCTCCGCAGAAACGTGTGATGCCAAAAAGCTGCAGAAGTGTAGAGAGCGCTGCACAGACAAGCGAGGACTGAATCAGCAGAATCCTCATTGAATTATTCAGTCCCGCGATTGATGAAATTATGATTGCCGGCGTAACGCATCCTACTATCATCGCGACAAGATGCTGAAGAGCCATCGGCAGTGTGTACTTCAAAGCAGGCAATCTGCCATTCATATCAAACAGTAGCTGTTTGCTGTCGTCCATATCGAGATTATAGCACCAGAAAAGCAAAAAGCATTTTCTTTATATTATGGATTGTTTGATGCTTTCATGGAGCCAATTGCTTTTGTCATTTCATTTCCTGATCCTTGCCGCAATAAGAACAGCATCGCCATTTACAGCTTTTATCCTGTATTGCTTTACAGATGCAGGAACGATGAATGTCTCAGCATGATGAACTTCAAAGCGCGGGAAACTGCCATCAAGGCTTTCTATCACTGCCTCCTGACCTTCGACAAGATTCTGCATGTTCACGCTGTCTTCTGTATTGATTGTGGCCTCTTTCCTGATTGTGTACCTGATTGTCTCAATCGGTTCGAGGTTGTGCAATCCCGTCCGGCACATTCCATAGTCACTGGAATCGTGGATTTGCTTTTCCTGGTCAATGAGATTTTCCTTTACCCAGTCAGTGTCTCTGTTCCACTGGATGTTCCTCAGTCCGTGCGCTATATGCAATGGCCTGGGCTTCCCATCAAGTCCAGTCCGGCCCCAGTCCCAGAGCTTGAATGTGAATATGTATGGAGTTGCGCTTATTTCAAGAACGACAGTTCCCTTCCCAGAGCAATGAACAGTCCCTGCTGGGATAAGGAAATGATCATGCTTCTTTGCTCTGAATTTGTTCACATATTTCTCAGCATCAAAGCTTGTTTCGCCTTTCTCCGCGGAAAGAAGGTCCTTTTCCATCTCATCTCTGTCAATACCGTTCTTCAGACCAAGATAAACTGATGAATCCTCCGAATCCGCGAGGATATAATAGCTCTCATCCTGTGTATAGTTCATTCCGAATGCGTGCTGTATGTATCCTGTGAGCGGATGTACCTGCAGCGACAGGTTGCCTCCTTCCATTGTGTCGAGTATATCGAAACGTATCGGGAACTCTGCGCCATATCGGCCATATACATGCTCTCCAAGCAGTGGTAGCGGATTTGTCAGGACAAGATTGATTGCGGGTATCTTTACAGTATCCTTTCCGAAGGAGAGTATTATCGCATTTTCCTCGGGAACACCATCGAAGCTCCATGCATAGTTGGCTTTTTCTGCAGGAAGATTGAACGTTCTTTTCATCCATTGTCCTCCCCAGACTCCTGGATCGAAATATGGTTCCATCCTGAATGGTCTTTTCGCTGTCCTTTTCAGTGCGCTCCTCAATGATGAGGCTTTTATCATCCTTGGATCTGCGTCTGCGGAGATATACCATTCGATGTTGCTGAAAAGCGATAACTTATGCCTGTCGGCCATTCTCCATTCGATGAAATATCCACGTTTGAATTTTCTCAGCGTTTCTTCCTCAGGGTTGTTGAAAAGCCAGTTAGGCATTCCTTTCCTGTATCTCAGCTGGATTTCCCATCTTGTGATATCAAAATACAGCAAAGTGCCTTTATCAGTCAGAAGGGATGCTCCTGGACCAGCGATGAGCACAAGCCCGCTGGATTTTCTGACAGAATCAGCAGCATCTTTCAGCTTTTCAGCATCGAAGCAGCTTTTGATATCCTTGTGGCACATGAAGCCGAAGACGCGATCATCTGTTATGTAGTCCTGAAAGAATGCTTCAAGCTCATCGGCCGGTTTAAGCAGGGCTGATGTCTTGATTATGAGGGATGGGGCTAGGGGAGACAAGCCTTTGATTATCTCATCTTCCGGAATGCCGGGATATGCCTCGCATACAAGTATGCTGTCAATGATGCCTTTTTCTTCAATCCTTTTGCGGATCGCATCATATCCTATTGATACTTCGTCATTTATTCCTGTTTCAGTTATTGGATGAAGCCTGTACATGCTGCTCATCTTTTTCTCCTACAATTGTATGCTGTAACTGTATCTGTTTCCTGGATAGAAGCTTATGGAAGCTCCTATTGCATCGGAATGCTGGTCATAGCTTTGCCGAGTGCGTTTGAAGAGTGCATCTCCCTCTTCAATGCACAGCATCCCTGCAGTTTCCCTATCGGCAAGAACCGCTTCGAATGTATCCGTTGCTTTTGCGACGATGATTCCATACTTTGATGAAAGAACTGCATAAAGAGAATCGGAGTAGAGGTCAGGATCGTCCGGAAGATTTCGGGAGGATGGAATGTATGTCGTGGAGAAAACAAGAGGAATCCCTCCTGCTGCCCTCACACGCTCTATCTTTAGGCATCTTCCAGGATTCTCCATTCCCAGTATCGATGCGATGTAATCAGGAGTGTCTGAATATCCGGCTTTGCAGCTGAGTGTCTCCATCTCCACGCCATGCTCACGCATTTCATCGGAGAAGCTCTTTATTCCTGTCAGAGCCTCTTCGATCTTCTTTTTCGTGACAATCGTACCTTTCCCAGGATAACCTTGTACATAGCCTTCTGAGGCAAGCAGCTGCATGGCCTGTCTTATTGTTATCCTGCTGATTCCGAATTTGGCCATATACTCTGATTCTGCAGGCAGGATATCTCCATATGAGAAATCGCCATTGTCTATACTTTCACGTATCATCATCTCCAGCTGTTTATACAGCGGCAACGAACCTCTCTCACGCTTAAGCATCCTGTCCTCCCTGTATCAGATGGAATAATCCACGATGTATCAATGCGGATGTGTCTTCCGCTATTATTATTCTGATTCCGTGCTTTCCAGCATATTCTGTAATGTCTTTACCAAAGAACTGGAATGAATGGGAAATCATGCCTCCGAGGACAAGTGTTTGCGGCATGAATGTTCCAAGGAAAGGCTGAAGAGCGTCCAGAAGATCCTTTCCAAAATCAGTGAAAAGCAGTTTTGCCTCAAGGCATCCTTCACATGCCATCCTGTGCAGCTCTCTTCCGGAAATATCTTTTCCGAAGTACTTCATTGCAAGTCTTGTCTGGCCTCTTGATGAGATATAGTCATCGATTGTCCCATTCCTGAAAGCCGTGTTGTAAATCCATCCGTTCTCTGGTACATTCTCTCCGTTTTTCAGGCATTTGCCATTCTCCATGAATGCAGAGCCGCAGCCGGTGCCTATTGCAACGGCAATGCATCTTCCTTTTCCCGCTTCATCATAGGTAGCTGCAGAACCGAGCGCAAAAGCTTCTACATCGTTTATGAATAGGATTGGCATTTCTCTGCCAAGCGCTTTATATAGCATGCAGCGAAGTGGTTTTCCATAGAGGCTGTCATATTTGCCGATTCCTTTCATGTAGCTTATGCCATTCTCATAGTCAAATGGACCGGGAAAAGCCATTGCAACGCATTCCGGCAGCATTCCGTTTCCATTTCTGATGATTTCAGAAAGATTGTTTATTATAGTTGCTGAATCAGCTTTCGACTTGGAAGGGAAGCGCATAATCTGATCGATGGGGATTCCATCTTCAGATACTGTCCTTCGTTTTATCTCAGTGCCACCGACATCGAGGAGTGCATACAATTTCATGATGTAAATGTTATAATATTATAAAATTTATATTGTCAACATAAATCGTGTACTGTAGAATCACGCTTATGAAACTTTTCATTTTCGATTGCGGTGAAGTGATTCTGAAGAATGTCGATACATTCAAGGCCCTTGCAGATTATATCGGAATTGAGCATTCCGAGCTCTTGTCGGATTACTCTAAGTATGAGATGGCGCTTATGGATGGCTATATGTCACCTGATGACTACTACCGGCATCTTGAAATGAAATATGCAGTCGTGATTGATTCCGATCCGTTCGCAGCTTTCTTCCATCCTGAAGTGGATTTTGCGATGCTTTCATATGTCGAGAAGCTTAGAGCAAATGGCTACAGGTGCGTTGTTGGGTCGAACACATTCAGGCCTCATTGGGAGATAATAAAGAAGCTTGATGGAAATCCTCTTGGTTTCTTTGATGCGCTTTATCCTTCTCATGAAATACATGTTTCAAAGCCTGAGAAAGCTTTCTTCCGGTATATCTGCAGCGAGGAAGGCGTCCAATGCGATGAAGCTGTCTTGATTGATGACAGAAAGGAGAATACGGATTCCGCAGCGTCCCTTGGCCTTTCGGTCCTTGAATACTCGGGATATGGCAAAGAGGGCAGGGCAGAAGCTTTCTTCTCCTCATACATGAAGTGATATCATAACCAGATCCATGCCATTGATACTGCTATCATGAATATGGCCCAGAGGAAGTCGTAATACCTGACTGAGAGATTGAGGTAATATGTCCTTTCCGCATTCTCATCAAAGCCCTTCGATTCCATTGCCATGGCGACATTCTCAGCCCAGTGCATTGCATTCACCAGAGCTGTGAATAGAGGTTTCATCGACCATGGCCGAATCTTCAGGCCTCTGACCGCAAGGGCTAGCTTTATCTGACTATATTCTCTTCTGATCATAGGCAGAAGATTCCATGCGGCAAGCACTCCATAAGCGAATTTTGCGTCCAGATGGCATTGTTGCATCAGACTGTAGACAAAAGCCTGGGAATCTGTCGTGAATGAAAAGAGCATGCCCAGGAATGCGTAAGCGTATATTCTGAGCGCTACTGCAAGAGCATCATTCAAATTTGATGCACTTGACGATACTACAAGGAAATTTCCTGAGCTTTCAAATGCTTCCTCTCCACTTCCTCCACGAAGCAAAAGCGCCATGAAGATGCTCAGTGACGCAAGTGTTGCAGGCAGAAGCACGTTGAGCACCTTTCTGCTTATGCAGCCGGAGACAAGCAATGATACAAAGCATATCGCAATGATTGCCGCATTCCAGAATACTGAAGGGCTGAATGAGATTATGAGAGCGGAGAGGAGTATTGTGATGACTTTAACCGATGGATTTATCTGTCTCATATATCCTCCCGTTGCTGATTCTCCAGATTCTGTCCGCATATAGGGCTGCCAGATCCTCATCGTGTGTTGAGAATATCACGGAAAGACCTTTCTCCGTTCTTTCTGTGAGGCTTCTGATGATCGATGCTGTGGATTTCACATCCTGGCCATATGTAGGCTCATCAAGAAGAAGCAGCCTCTGCTTACCGGCTATCATAGAGATGACACCAAGTTTTCTCTGCTGTCCCTGACTGAGCATATAAGGTGAGTATCTTGAATAATTAGCAAGACCGAAAGATTCCAGGAGCTCCTTGTCTGCGGGCTTTGCCTCATCCTGCACTGTGGACGCGATGAACTGGTTTGATGGATTTTGGAAGACAATTCCTATGCTCTTGTAGATGTCCTTTCTTTTCTGCTGCCTGAGCTCTTTTCCATCTATGATGATTGAACCTTCATAGGGCTTTATTCCAAGCAATGTGAGGAATAATGTAGTCTTACCGCTTCCAGATGGCCCGAGAAGGGCAATCATATCTCCAGGTTTTATAGACAATCCAGCAGCCTTAAGGATAGGCTTTTCCTTTTTTGAAGGCCTTATTGATGCTTCATTGAGTATCAGGAATGGCTTTGCGCTTTGTGATTTATGTAAGACGGGTGGGGCAAAATAATCTTCATATGTATTAAGTGAAGGGTACGCTGTTCCGTCAGATACGATCCTGCCTTTGTCTCCCAGCACTATCCATCGAGGAGTAAAACCTGCCCAGTTTTCCGCTTTATGGTCAATTGCTATGATTGTAGTCTCAGGGTCTTCGAGACGTTTCTTCTCAAGCAGATCAAGAAACGAATTCCGCGAGACTTTGTCGAGATTGGCAAATGGCTCATCAAGTACCAATACCTTGCTTTTCAGTATCATTGCGGCACACAGACTTGCTTTCTGCTTTTCTCCTCCGGAAAGTGTCGAGAAAGGTCTGTCAAGAAGAGATGAGACAGAATACGCATCAGCAAATGCCTCAATTCTTGAATCCATCTCATCTGCATCAAATGCAGCATTCTCAAGGCAGAATCTCAGTTCATCCCTGAGATTTCCCATGCAGAACTGCAGGTCAGGGTTCTGGAATACTACCGAGATTTTCTCTCTTCTTTCCCTTGGAGGAACATCTTTTATCTCAAGGCCATCAATCTTGACAGATCCATTTATGAGGAAGCCTCCGTTTTCGGGGTAAAGGCCGCAGATGATGTTTGCCAGTGTGCTCTTTCCACAACCGCTTTCCCCGAGTATGACAACGGTTTCTCCTTCTTTGATATCAAGGCTGAAATGCTCCAGTATGTTCCTCTCGCTCTTTTCGAAGTAGCGGAATGTGACATCGTCTACAATGCAGACATTATTTCCCATAGCTGTCTTCTGAATCGGAGGCAATGGCATATCCTTTAAGGACACCGGCTTTTGCCAGACCTTCCGCAAGGAACCTGCTTCCGAATCCACAGAATATGATTGCGCTGATTGTTCGGATGACAAGGATAAGAAGTACGACGCCTATGCTCATGTTCCAGTAGCTTTGCCTTATGCCTGTCCAGATAAAGCTCAAGACAGAGGCACCGACTGCGGATAGGATCATTGTCGTCTGATCGTATTTCCTGTATTTCGTGAAGAAGAACGCTGCTTCGCACCCGAGACCCTGGATGAAACCGCTTATGAAGATTATCGGTCCGAACATGTTTCCCATCAGGACTTCAAGAAGGGCGGCAAGCATCTCTGCAATTATTCCTATTCCTGGCTTGCGGATCACATATGTGATGAAGGATGCGGCCATGAACCATACACCATAGATCGGTTCATATCCAAGTATGCCCCAGCCACTTGGAGTAAGAAGGCCTGTTATTGCTGCACCTAGATATACCATGCCAAGATAAGCAACACCGAAAACTGCGGCACAAATAGCCATGAAAAGAATTTCCTTGAGCTTCCACTTCATATTATCACCTCACTCAGCTGTTGGACTGTTCACGGACAATGTTATTTCGAAGACATAGTGCGAAAGTCTCTTCTCGCAGTATTCTGCAACCCAGCCAAAGTAGGAGAACAGATCCTGTACATCCCCCTTGAGAATGGTTGCATAATGTGAAGAGCTGTCATAAATACCAAGAGCTATGGATTTGTTGACTACATCCGCTATGTATTGCATGTAGTTGCTGATTCCCATCGGATAAAGCGATATTTTCGAAGCAACAGGGAAATGGATATCTGCAATGTTGCCTTCGTTGAGCAGGGCATCATCATCTGCAAGATGGCTTTCAGCATCTGTGTCTCCAGGACAGCCTTTCGACAGCGTGATTTCCATAGTGCTATGCACATCCTTCCTGTATGAGTAGACAAAGCAGGCTTTGAGCGCATCGAGTACATGGCATCTTTTGCCGCGGTAGATTGTCGAGAGGCGGTCTGTCTTGCTCCAGATTTTGGATGTGTCAACCTTGGAGATGGATGAGAGTATGATATCAATGAAATCATCCGACATAGGTGAAATGCTGAAGCGGCATCCTGTTATGTCCTTAGATGCCCCACAGCTTCCTGCACAGCAGGATCCATAGCTAACATAATGTTTGTCCATGAAAAATGAACCTCCTGATCTTGATACAAAGAGATTCATGTCGAGTTGTCTGCGATTGCTCCCTACGCTGGTATTATCCAGATCAGGTTTTGGGTCAGGTCGTACCTTTCTCAGCTTTACAGCTCCCCAGAATCACTTTGATTATCCTGCCTGACTGTAGCAAAAACCGTGAAGGCATGTCAAACACAAATACATTCATCTCTGTCTTGGAAAAACCGCAAAGCCAAGACTGAGCTATCCAAGTATTGTTCTCTCGATCTCTCGCACTTGGTTTCTGTACAGATTTACGATGCCTGTGCCGTAATCAGCAATAAGCTGTATCATGTTGCGCTGCGCATCGCCTGAATCTTTGCCATTTAGCCTGTCTCCAGCATCTCCGAGACCTGGGAGAATGTATCCATCCTCATTCAGAACAGGATCCATCCACAATGTGTAGACTTCAGCCTCCGGAATTGCCCTGACGATACGGAGAGCGCCTTTCAGTGCTGATATCACATTGATGAATTTGATGGATTTAGGCTTTATGCCATTGTCTTTCAGATACTTTACGATGGTGACGAGCGAGCCTCCTGTTGCATTCATCGGATCTGCAAAGATCAGATCTTTGCCGTCCAGTGCCTCCAGAGAAAAGAATGATTTGTCAAGACTGAGGGCATAGATCATGTTATTCTCTTTCTTTGATTCGTCCCGCTTGATCCTGAATAGCGCGAATGGTGTAATGAATCCATCTGAAGAATAGTCCTCGATTTCCTTTGAGATTATCATTGATGGCAGAAGCGCACCTCTGAGCATTACGCACATGACAGAGTTGCTTACAGCTTTGTCGATATCTGGAAGCATATGGATAGCATAGTTCCTGACAGGATTTGTGACAGGAGTAATCTGTATATGAGCTCTCTTTGTCGGTATATATGGATCGGAAAAGCATCTTGCGAACAGAAGCTCATAAGCGCGCTGTGTATAGTACAGAAACTCTTCATGCTCCGTTGCAGGATTTCTGAGCTTCGCAATTATTCTCGAAGCCGCTCCATGCTGCTGATTCGGGGTCTCAAAAGAGTATACATGGATCCGTGGCTCTTCTGAGCAGATTTCCTCCAGCTTGTGACCTATTGCTGCAGCAGATTCCGAAAGCTTTTCCTCTGCATTATCAGTGCCTCTCTCAAGCTCATTGCAGTATCCAAGGTACTTCCTGTACATTGCGGCTATGTCGTCAATTGCCTTCTGGTCATCCGTGGAAAGATAACCATCGAGATCGGAAGCATGTAAAATAATTTTGTCAGACATATTTCCTCCACATTGGATGTTAGACCAGAGAAGCGATGGAAGCAATGGAAATCCATCATTCATGGAGCTTGATAGTAAAACACAATCTGTTTCATACAAGCCTGTTTGGAGTTATCATCAGGATTATGGAAGATAACCTAGAGGCTGTTCTGAATACTCCGCTGCAGACTGTCGTGCTTGTTGTGATCACGCTGGCGTTTGGGCTTTTGGCTATTAAGCTCTTTCTCTTGCTTGTAAAGCGGTTCCTTCTTCTCTCTTCTCTTGATAACGCGATAGTTCGATTCGTTACGACTGCGATACGCGTATTGCTCTGGATTGCATTGGCCCTCTATTGCATGCGTCTGCTGAATATCCCTTTAGGCTCAATGATTGCATTGCTCTCTGCTCTAGGTGTCGCTATAGGCTTAGCGATACAGGATAGCATTGCTAATGTCGCCAATGGCCTTGTCATGATAATCACACGCCCATTCAAGGTTGGAGACTATGTCAGGATAGGTGATGATGAGGGCACAATCGAAGAGCTGAGACTGATGAACACGGTACTGTCTACAACGGAGAACAAGAAACTCATACTTCCTAACAAGACAGTGTTCACATCCAGAATCGTCAACTACAACACGAATCCTCTTCGCCGTCTTGAGTTCATATTCTCAATCGATTATTCCACAGATCTCGATAAAGCAATCGCTGTGACAGAGACAGCATGCCGTTCATGCCCGACTGTCCTGTCATCTCCAGCTCCAAGAGTTGAGCTAAACAAGGCAGCCTCTTCCTCTCTTGATCTTCTTGTCTGGGTCTGGTGTTCCTCTTCAGATTACTGGAACACGTACTTCAGCGTTGAGCGCGCAGTCTACGATGCGTACAAAGAAGCCAAGATCGAGATTCCTTTCAACCAGATTGCTGTGAGCATGCGAAAAGATTCTGCTCCGCGGAGAAGCCGCACAGTGAAGACAGGAGGGGAGGCGAAATGAATAGTTTGGAAGCAATCCTCTCATCTGCGCTTATTATCTGGGAATATGTGAAGGAAGATGTCTATCTCTGGCTTTCCCTGATAGCGATACTCATCTTTCTTCTGATAGTTTTCCGCTGCTATCGCAAGACAATCTCGATTGCGGAGGACAAATTGAAACGGATGGAGCAAACCCTGAAGCGTCTGACGCTTTCAAAAAAAGTCCCTTCCAGGAAGAGAATCAGGAAGATGCACTCATCATTTGTCAGGATAGAACGTCTGATACAAGCTTCGCTCTATGACAAACCCTCAGATGCGCTTTTCTCTGAAGCTTTGCGCCTTGTATCATCAGCCGATCGTGCGATCAACGCGCTCACTATCGAGAGATTGCAGCAGAACTCGCAAGCCGCTCACCGAGTTCTGAAGAATGCTTACTCTCTTATCATCAAAGCTGCAGACTCATTGGCCTAAGTCATTCGAGAGTGAACTCGATATGCCTGTGAGCTTCTTCAGTGACCGTCCGCCTGCTGTTTATAGGTATTTCCTGAAACTCTATAGCAACAAATGATGATTCAGGAAATAGATATCCTCCTGAATATATTACAACGGCATCCGTATCTGCTTGTCCGGTAAGCTTCATGTCACTAGTGCTGAGAACGACGTTTCTGCTTCCCGTTAGGATGAACGCATTGTTGAGACCATGTGAGAAGGAAAGAAGAGGACTATCGATTGCTTTTCCCAACTTCTTGGGAGTGCGGAAGTCGAAGATCGTGTCATCTACAGGAATTATCTCTCTCGCTGTATGGTCAGGATTGTTTATCACACAGCTTTCTGCATCGATGGAAAGAAGATGGTTCTTCACAGTCTCTTCTCCCGAAAGATTGAAATAGAGATGACTTGTCATATCAGCAATGACGGGGTGAGCAGAAAACATGGAGAAATCAATCTCGAACTTATTGCCGTTCAAACTGAAGGAGGTAATGTACTCGCGTTCTGAAGGTATTCTGTCTTCTCTAGCTTTTCTTTCTATCCGATATTCCACTTCAGTCTCGCTTTGTTTTGTCTTTTCAAAGATGGCAGTATAAAACATTGTCAGCAGCTTGAGTGGATTGTATTCTTCAGCTCAATGGAGGAGAAGATGAGTTCGTCTTTTGCAAGGATTTATAGTGAGAAAACAATTATACCGACATATCCTGTAGAAAAGCCAAACAAGAACCCCACGTTCCTGTAGCTTCATATAGTAATTTTATGCCATATAACATCTATTTGCATGCAAAAGATTGAAGCATTCTCGCGTTTTGTCATATTTTATGTTCTATTGTCCAGTTTAGAAATCCAATAGTATGGGCTTATGATTTGTTTCACTGTATGATTAAGTATGGGAAAGGGAAAGGATGTTGTATTTTCTCCAGGGGCTTACTATGGGATTTGCTTATGTAGCTCCGATTGGCATGCAGAATATATTCGTGATCAGCTCAGCATCTTCTGATAAGCTGCCAAGGGCTTTGCTTACTGCTCTGATTGTCATATTCTTCGACGTTTCGCTTGCGCTTGCATGCTTTTTCGGAATCGGAGCTGTCATAGAACGCTATAGTCTGATGAAGCTTCTCATCACGATAGCTGGCAGCATTGTAGTGATGGTGATTGGTGTTCGTCTTATCTTATCGAAACCTGTTAATATTGAGAAATCTGAAGTTCCATGTTCTATACCTTCAACTATAGCTTCAGCATGTATTGTGACATGGTTTAATCCTCAGGCAATAATCGATGGCTCCATGATGCTTGGAGCTTTCCATGCTTCTCTTGGTGCTTCAGATGCGCTTCCTTTCATAACAGGTGTTGCTCTTGCATCATGCTTGTGGTTCTCAACTCTTTCTGTTGCAGTCTCGCTTTTCAGCCATCTTTTCACTGTACGTGTACTTAGATGGTTGAACATCATATGTGGCAGCATCCTTGTGCTCTATGCGCTGAAGCTTTTTACCAGCATATTTTGAGCTGATCAACTATAGAGATGTATTTTGCGGGTATAGGATCTGAAAGCCATATATCTTCATTTCCAAGGAAGAATGCTATTCCATCTTCATAAGCTTTCTTTGCGTTTATCCGCAAGAGAGGAGGATAGGTTCACGTCTTCTGCCGTTTATCAGCGCAGTTTCCTTTGTTGATGCAAGATGTACATGCTGTCGGTTCATGGGTTTCAGGCCATCTTTCAGGATAAGGGGAAGCGCTTTGTGAGTAGTTGCATGATATAGAACAGTGGGAGGCTCAGCTGACTCTTTCTTGATTTCCTTCTCTATACTATGCCCGTAATATGCTCTGATTCTTCCGTTCTCGATAGCAAAGCGCTTTTTCCCTGGCATGGACATGACTGCCTCGACATCTTTCACAGTACATTTGTATTTGCTCTTTTCATTAAACCCACTGATAAGCTTTTCGACAGCCACAGAGCCATCATCAGCAAGTTCCAGCCCGAATTGTTTTGGATTATGCCGAAGCGCATATGATATGAGTTTTGAGAAATGTATTAGCTGTTCGTCCGTCATATTTCCTTTTCCTGATTTAGTATTAATATAATGTAAGTACGGCACAACATTGATACTTTTGATATTTTATTTTTTCGATCGCCCATTTGCAGATGTTGCTCAAAGATGCTAGCATTGAAACACAAGGAGATATGCCGATGTTGATGTTCTGATTTATCCAAAGCGCTTTTCATAAGGAGTCAGAATGTCCGAGTATATAGATATCAGAGGGTTGTCATTTTCTTATCCCTCTTCATCCATAACATTATTTGAGAACCTTTCTCTCTCTTTCTCAGAGGGCTGGACTGTCATTTCAGGTGCAAATGGAGCGGGAAAGACGACGCTTGTGAAGATCATCTTGCATTTGCTTCTCCCTGATGCAGGCACTGTCTCAGTAAGAGGTGAGATAGCTTTCTGCCCGCAGGTATTCACTTCTCTCTCCGATGATGATTGGTTCACCATCTATGATGGAAGCGCTGAAATGGGAAAGCTGAAATCGAGGTTGGCACTGAGCGATGAGATGATTGAGAATGTTGAAGTGCTTTCTGGCGGAGAGAAGAAAAGGCTGCAGCTTCTGGCTTCACTCTCGAAGCGTCCTGATATCCTAATTCTTGATGAACCGACAAACCATCTCGACAACGAGAGCCGTTCGATGATCTGCTCTGTCTTGCGTGATTTCGAAGGCTGTGGCGTTGTTATCACACACGACAGGACAGCTGCTGCGCTTCTCTCTGAACGTACGTTGCTCTTTGAGCATATCGTACCGGCTCCTGTACGTGTGCATGACATACCTCTGACTCTGGAGAATGCAGCTAAAGAGCTGGAGAGAAGGAAGAAGGATGGACGCAATGCCTACGACGCGCTTGAGAGTGCATCTTCATCTCTTTCATCGGTGGCAGCGCGTTTGGGAACGCAGTCTTCAAGCATGCAGAAAAAGCTGTCGAAGGCTGGACTTGATATCCACGATCATAGCGGCAAAGCTAAGATAGACGGAGCAAGGCTTACCGGAAAGGACAGATCCCTCGATGATCAGAGGAGAAGAATACTTTCAAGAGAGCAGCAGATTGAAAGCAAGCTTGATGCGATGGAGAAGCCTCTCTTGAGAAAAGAAGGATTGTCGTTCTCTTCAGGTGGCTACATTCCAAAACTCAGCTTCGGTCCCGCGGGGCTTTTTGCTGGTACATACAAGCTGAGCGTTCCATCACTGGTTATCGAGCCTGGCATGCATGTAGCGGTAAAAGGAAGAAACGGGAGCGGTAAGACTGTGCTTGTCAAAGCAATTGTAGAGAAGTTTATAGCTGATGGTCGCTCTGGGAATCTTCTCTATATCCCTCAGGAATATTCAGAAGAGGAAGTCCAGCGTATCAGGAAACGTGTGGATGCACTTAGCGATGAGGAGAGGGGAATGGTCCTTTCAGATATCTACCGCTTGGGTTCTGAGCCTTCATTCCTTCTTGATGAGAGTTCCGCGCCCAGTCCTGGAGAGCTGAAGAAGCTCGATTTCGTTCTATCCCGGAGAGAGGGTAGGAATATCATAATAATGGATGAGCCGACCAATCATCTTGATATTGTTTCTTTGCGCATATTTGAGTCGATGCTGAAGAAAGAGGATACCTCCTTTTCACTTCTCTTAGTCAGCCATGATGAGCTTTTTACAAGTGCAACATGCTCAAAGAGCTGGCATCTTGAAAGAGAGGGGCAAGAAGGTATCGTGAAGATATATTGAGCTATTACAATCTGACACTGGAATAGCTTTGATGTTAAAGGCTATCACCAAAATCTTTTCTGAAAGCTTCGACAAGCTTTTCCTGCCATGGCGAAACTGGAGCAAGACGACCGAAGAAGAACCTGAGAGATGAAGGTTCCTCGATGAACTTCAGTCCTCCTATCAGATCTCTATGGTCATATAGCCACTTGATTCTGTCTACTGCGTACTTGACTTGCGAAAGCGTGAAGACGCGGCGTGGAAGTGCCAGACGCAGAAGCTCGACGGAGGCTAGATGCTCGGAGCCGTCTTCCTCTCTTTGCTCTGATATCGTGCCTCTCTCCATTCCTCTGATGCCTCCAGCGATATAGACAGCAGCTGCAAGTGCTCCTGCAGGATATTCTTCCTGCTTCACATGAGGAATGAATCGTGTTGCGTCAAGGTGGCATCCAAGACCGCCTGCAGGTGTCACGACAGGCACTCCAAGCTTCACAAGCTCGTCCGTCATGTACTTAATGAAAAGCGGTCCTTGGGAGATTACATCCATATCCATCGTCTCTTCCAAGCCGACAGTCATAGCTTCCATCTCTCTGACGCTCATTCCGCCGTATGTGAGGAATCCTTCGAACATAGGGACAAGCTCCCTCATCTTGAGATAGAGCTTCTCATCGTGGATCGACAAGCCTCCACCACGTGCGAAGCCAAGCTTTCTTGCAGAGAAGTAGATGATATCCATCTTGTCGGCGATGCGCTTTGTAATCTCACGGATGGAAAGGTTCTTTGCGCTTTCCTCGCGTGTTTTTATGAAATAGAGATTGTCTTGCAGCAAGCTGGCATCCATGACAACAAGCTTGCCATAGCTATGGACGATATCAGCAACAGCTTCGATGTTCTCCAGTGAGAGTGGCTGACCTCCGATGAGGTTTGTTCCTGCTTCGATTCTGACAAAAGGGATTCTGCTGCCTTTCTCTTCGAAAAGCTTCCTGAGCTTGTCGAGATCGAAATTGCCCTTGAACGGATAATCGCTTGTGATCTTTATGCCTTCATCTATCACGACTTCCTCTACATAGCCGCCAAGCCTTGTGATATGGGCCTTTGTTGTCGTGAAATGATAGTTCATGGGGATTATCGAGCCTTTCTCGACGAATGTCATGGCGAGAATGTTCTCCGCGGCTCTTCCTTGGTGTGCTGGAAGGAAGTACTTTGTTCCAAAGATCTCTTCAAGCTTGTCAGTCAGCCTTGTGAATGTTGCGCTGCCTGCATAGCTATCATCAGCAATCATCATCGCAGCAAGCTGCCTGTCGCTCATAGCGTTCACGCCGCTATCGGTGAGCATGTCGAGAAAGATATCTTTGTTCTTCAGCAGGAACGTATTGTTTCCAGCTTCCTTGATTGCTTCTGCACGACGTTCTACAGGCACCAGATCCAGCTTCTGGACGATCCTGACTTTGTGGAGTTCAAGGGGAATGCTCTCCCCTGTGTAGAATTGAATTTCTGGCATGTTGTCCTCTTTTTTCTTCATTCTGGTTGATGAAAGCATGACCTGTCAAATAAAATATAGTCATATACATTATTTTCTATATTTTATGCATAAATATTCTTCGATATCCGTTTGGACAGAAGTGATAAGCTGATGGGAGAATCAACATGACAACTGGTGAAACAATCAAAAATAGCATCAGGTTTTTTTCATATGCTTGTGAAAACTATATTAATAGACGGCTTTGCGTGTTAAAATCCACACATCGAGATAATTTATCGAGGAGAATAAATGAAAAAGGTATACGCTCTTGTATTAGTCTTTTTGTGTGTTGTTTCTCTTGCTTTCGCTGGTGGTTCACAGGAAAGCTCAGATGCAGCGGATGCGCTGAGAATCGCAATTGTTTCCAGCCCTTCCGGTGTTGATGACGGTTCTTTCAATGAGGATAACTACAATGGCATTCTGGCCTTCATCGAGAATCATCCAGCTGCCACAGTAACACCTGTAAGAGAGCCGACCGGCGATACAACTGCTGCTGTCAAGGCTGCTGCTGATATCGTTGCTGATTACGATGTTGAAGTCTGTACAGGCTTCCAGTTTGCTGGAATCGGCGATCTGGCAACTGAGAACCCAGAGACAAAGTTCATCCTTGTAGACTCATATCCTACAGATTCTACAGGAGCGACTGTCGAGCTTGATAACGTATATGCTATGCAGTTCGCTGAGCAGGAGTCAGGCTTCTTCGCTGGTATTGCAGCTGCTCTGGAGACAAAGACTGGCAAGGTTGCTGTCGTAAACGGAATCGCGTTCCCGTCTAATGTCAATTACCAGTATGGCTTTGAGTGCGGTGTGAAATATGCTAATGCGAAGTATGGCAAGAATGTTGAGTGTGTTGAGCTCGCTTCACGCGCCGGCACTGATGTTACAGGCGTGAACATCGGAGGCAATTACATCGGTTCCTTCGCAGATCCTTCTACAGGAAGAATTGTTGGACAGCAGCTCATTGAAGCTGGTTGTGATATCATCTTCGTTGCTGCCGGCGACAGCGGAAACGGCGTATTCACAGCAGCTAAAGAGAGCGGTGGAAAGTGCCTTGTTATCGGATGCGATGTCGACCAGTGGGCAGATGGTGCTAACGGAGATTCAAACATCATCCTTACATCAGTCCTTAAGAACATGGCTATCAACGTTGAGAGAGCGCTTGAGAACATCGTTGCTGGTACATTCCAGGGCGGTAACGTTCTCCTGCAGGCTGATACAGACTCAACAGGCTTCGTGAAGACTGAAGGCCATCACCAGATGAGTGATGAGACTATCGCAGCTCTCGATGAGGCATATGAGCTTGTAAAGAACGGCACAATCGTTCCAGCATCCAATTTCGGCGGATTCACACCTGACGAATTCACAGTTTGAGCATAGATGGGCACCTTCGTGGTGCCCTGATTTAAAGGAGCAACATGGCTGACGATATCGTTGTTCTTGACCATATCACTAAACGTTTTCCACGTATTGTTGCTAATGATGACATCTCGCTTTCCATAAAAAAAGGGGAGATATTCGCGCTTTTAGGCGAGAATGGTGCGGGGAAATCGACTCTTATGAGTGTTCTTTTCGGGCTTTATGAGCCAGATGAGGGAAGAATTCTCATAAGAGGCAAGGAAGTTAGGATCGCTTCTCCAAGAGAGGCAAGTGCGCTCAACATCGGAATGGTTCATCAGCACTTCAAGCTTGTCTCGGACCAGAGTGTCACTGAAAACATCATCTTAGGTATAGAGCCTACTGTAAAAAAACTCGGTATATTCTCAAAAATTGATATAAAAGGCGCAAAGGAAAGGATCAAGAAGCTTTCTTTGGATTATGGCCTTGATGTCAATCCAGATGCCAAAATCGAGGATCTGCCAGTATCTGCTAGGCAACGTGTAGAGATTCTGAAAATGCTCTACAGGGATGCAGAGATCCTTATTTTCGACGAGCCTACAGCAGTACTCACTCCTCAGGAGATTGAATCGCTTCTCGATGTCATCAAATCGCTGCGTGATGGAGGGAAGACAATTGTCCTGATCACTCACAAACTTGATGAGATAAAGAAAGTCGCTGACAGATGTGCAATTCTCTGTCGAGGCAAGCTTGTAGGAATCTATGATGTCAATTCAATATCAACCAGAGAGATGGCTTCGCTTATGGTTGGCTATGAATACTCGGATGAGGTGGATAAGGCTGAATATGCTGGCGGAGAGAGTATATTGGAAGTGAATGGCATTTCTCTTTATAACCAGGACAAAGTGAAAGTCGTCGATGATGTCTCTTTCTCTGTCCATAAAGGCGAGATTGTCTCTATCGCTGGCGTTGCTGGCAATGGACAGGTTGAGCTTGCAGATGTGATTGCAGGAATGCTGAAGCCTTCATCGGGCACTATCATATACAAAGGTGAAGATATTACAGAAAAAAGCATCCGCGAACGTACTGAAGCAAAGATTGCTTACATTCCCGAAGACAGGCAGGATGTAGGGCTTCTCCTTGATTATGACTTAGCAGTGAATCTGGCGCTCAAAAGCTATTACCATGAGCCTTTCTGCTCAAAGGGCATCCTCAAGCCTGCGGAGTTCAGGAAAAACGGCGATGCTTTGATTGAGCAGTATGATATACGTTCAAGCGAAGGCTGCTCCACGATTGTCAGGAGCATGTCTGGAGGCAATCAGCAGAAAGCTATCATTGCAAGAGAAATCTCCCTGGATGCTGATCTCTATATCTTCGTGCAGCCTACAAGGGGTCTGGATGTTGGCGCAATCAAGAATATACAGGAGAGGATAATTGCTCTCAGGGAGAAGGGAAAGGCTGTTCTCCTCATCTCTCTTGAGCTGGAGGAGATCATGAATCTCTCTGACACGATCATCGTCATGTATAACGGCAAGGTCCAGGCTGTGAAGAGAAGGAGCGAGGTTACAGCGAATGAGATCGGATACTATATGATGGGGGCAAAACATGAAGCATAAAGGCTACAAAAAAGCAGTTGTGAAGATTCTTGGCCCTGGCAAGGCACAGTATTTGAGGATTTCCCTCTTCTGTATAGTCATAAGCCTGATAGCTGGATCTGTGCTGCTCCTTATTCTCGGAAAGAATCCTTTGGAAGGCTATGTCAGCATCCTGCAAGGAGCTGGCTTTATACCGAAAGCGAGATATGCTGGCCACAAGAGCATGTTCACGGATTTCATGAGCCTGGTGAACTATACGACTCCCATGATCTTCGCATCCCTGTCCTTTGCAGTGGCGATGCGCTGTGGTATTTTCAATATCAATATATCGGGTATGATGCTTTTCTCCGGATTCATTGCCTCGATAACCATAGGCTATTCATCCATTCCTGCGCCTCTTGCACAGATTCTTGTCATTCTGATTGCTGTTGTGGCAGGTGCATGCTCAGGCGCATTGATTGGCTTCCTGAAGCATAAGTTCAACGCGAACGAAGTTGTTATCTCCATAATGTTCAACTATATAGTCAGCTATGTGATTTCGTTCTTCATTCAGACGATGTTCATAAATCCAACGACAAGACAGTCTGAACGTGTAGGGGAGAATGCTATGCTCACAGGTATCGATACGATGATAGGCGATCTTAGAATGGATGTCTCTTATGTCTTTCCGTTGGCTGTCATTGCTGTGATCCTGATCAGCTTCATGTTCTCGAAGACTAGAATCGGATTCGAATTGAAAGCTGTCGGCATGAACCACCATGCTAGCCGTTATGCGGGAATTAAGATTGGAAGGTCCGTTATCTTCTCGATGGCTCTCTCTGGAGTGCTTGCAGGCCTTGCGGGTGTCAGCTATTACATGGGAACTTTCGCTTCCATCCAGCCCCGTGTGATTCCATCACTGGGTTTTGATTCGATAGCTGTAGCGCTGCTTGGGAACAATAATCCGTTTGGATGCTTTTTGGCTTCATTCCTTGTAATGACAATCCGCAACGGCACTACTTATATGTCATCCAGGCTGGGAGTCCTCAGGGAGATTGCTTCCCTGATTACAGGAATCCTGCTTCTTTTCTCAGCTTGCGGAGGAGCTTTCAAAGCTCTTGCGGATAAGTACCATGAGGAACTTGCCAATGATGACGAAAATGGGGGCGGAAAATGAACAGTATTATTATTGATGGGCTTTCTTTCTCATTGCCTCTTTTTATAATCGCGATAGGTGGAATCTACTCAGAACGCAGCGGTATCACGAACCTCGCGCTCGAAGGGCTTCTGGGCTTTGGCGCATTCACTGGTGGTTTGACAGCTGCAATTATATATGAGTTCTCATCGATAGGTGGAACATCAAGCATGTACATTGCACTCTTTGCAGCGCTTATGGGAGGCATGATATATGCGATGCTTCATGCGCTTCTGTGCATCAAGTTCAAAGCCAATCAGGTCATCAGCGGTGTCGTGATCAACATTCTTGCAACAGCGCTTACTGCATTCCTGACCAACCAGATCAACTCATCGCTTTTCGGAAAAGCTTCAAACAGATTTGTGCTGGAAGTCAGTCCTCGCTTCTCGGTACCAGTGCTCTCCGAGATTCCTGTGCTTGGAGCATTCTTCACTTCCATATACCCATTTGAGATCGTGATTCTCATCATTGCTCTGATTATGTGGTATGTGCTGGAAAAGACTCCATATGGCTTAAGGCTCAGGGCTGCTGGCGATAACCCGCAGGCAGTAGATGCCGCTGGCGTGAATGTCGAGATGATAAGATTCTCGGCTGTAATGGTCTCTGGTGCGATGTCCGGACTGGGTGGAATGTGCTTTGCTTATTCCATCTCTTCAAATGTCTCTCCAAGCATCTTCTCTGGATATGGGTATCTTTCCATTGCTGCTTTCATCTTCGGCAACTGGAAGATCGGGCCTACATTCTGGGCTTGCATTCTGTTCGGATTCGCCAGAAGCGCCGGATATTCGCTTGTCAATGTCCTCTCGCTTCCAAGCGCTTATTCCGATCTTGTTCTGACTTTACCTTATATCATCACTGTAATCCTGCTCCTCTTCGTCTCAAAGGCAAACAGAGCTCCGAAGAGTCTTGGAGAAGTGTATGATAAAGGAAAGAGATAAAATAACGAGGTGTTTTTGATGAAAACCAGGAAAATTATCATGTTTGCTCTATGTATCGTGATGAGTCTTTCTCTTTTCGCTGCTGGAGATGGCACGTTCGCTCTCGATACTTATGAGAAGAACAGCGCTTATCTTTCCCAGTATTTCGGGATTGAAATTGCATCTGATACAGTCTCCCTTTCAGATTTTGCAAAAGATCTCTCAGCTGTGACTGGTACGGAGATTGTTGAGCCTGCAACGGAAGAGGGGATTATAAATATTGTTGTAGCTGCATCCGGCTTTGATGAGCTTGCAAAGACTTATTCAGCGGAAAAAGCTGCAGCGAGACTTGAGAAGTATGGTGTGGAGAATGCATCAGATCCTCAGTATGCAGCAGCTGCACTTGATTCCGGTGTTCTCTCTGCTGAAGCTGTGAATGGGCTTGTCGCAGCTGAAGGGCTGAGCTCTGAAGAAGCTGCTTCTCTGCTGATGGCTGTTGCATATGCTACAGGAAAGGGCAGAAACTACATTGGCTTTGCGGGTGAGTCTGACATCCAGGCAAGGATTGAGAATGTATTCAAGAATGTAGGACTCTATTCAAATGATGAGCTTGACGCAATCGGTGCGCTTCTTGTTGAGACAGGAGCTTCCACAGGCTACAACCTCAAGAGAGAGAGCGACAACGCACGCTTCCTTGATTCTCTTACTCTCAGGTATGGACATGATACAAAAGATCATGTCAAGCAGCTTGTTGCTCTGCTTGTCAGTGAGGATATCAACGCACTCATCCAGATTGAGCCAAAGACATCAATCTATGAGTACCTTCTCGACTGGGGTCCTGTTCCAGAGCCGACACCTACATACCGCGTAGAGCAGTATTCGGAGGATCTTTACCTCGTGCATGCTACAGAGTTCGATCTCGAGCTTGAGTTCGATACGATTGAGGATCTGCAGAAATTCGATGCAGTCGTCAATCAGTATTCGAAGAAGAATGATGCTAATCAGGCAGAGGGCAGTGGAGTGAATCTCATCCTTGGCGCCTGGTGGCAGCCTCTTTACAGCGCAAGATTCAATCCTGATGAAAATGCTTATACAGAGATTGTCGACAACGTGCTCTACTCAGCTGACGGTGCATACTCAATCCATCCATTCACGACAGTTGAGAATTCAGCATCGCTTATAGCTACAGAGGAAGAACTCTCTGAAAATGGCAGTACGTTTGCAGATCACAGATATGTGAACAACGCATTCTACCGCTATCTGACAGGTACTGATTATCAGTGATAGATTCTCTATCCAAGCTGGCCGTCATCGCAAGAGGTGGCGGCTTTTTGCTTGCTTACTGCCATGGATTTGAGAGTATTTCAGTTGAGTCACTGCTTATATCGATGCTCAAGTGAAACCTATCAGCTCTGATGAAGCTTTCTACATACTCGACAGGATCTCCATTTTCAAGGTATCCGATTCTCCTGGAAAAACAGACGCTGGAGTTCTTATCACAATCGAGTATCTCTGCTGTCTTCGGTGATATATCCACGATTGAATATGTGTCTTTTGCTCTTACTGGCCCGAAGCCATATTTCTCATGAAGCGCATCGTAGAGACTTATAGTTATATCATTCAATGTCAAATCGCCGTAATAATGAGGATTGAGGTAGCTTGAAAGCACTACATACGGGGATTTGTCTATAGAAACGCACCGCTTGAATCTGATGACATTCTCATCCTTTTTCATACAGAACAGACTTTTCATGAATGGGGATGGCTTGCATGGGCCAAAGAAAAGGCAGGTCGTTGAAACATCGCTGTCTTCATTTTCGATATCCTTTGTGAATGAAGGTAATCTATCATAAGATCTGTTTATTGATGATGAATGTATGAATGTGCCTTTTCCTTTTTTCCTGTAAGCTTCACCTTCATAAACCAAATCCATTATGGCTTGCTTTGCGGTACCTCGGCTTACAGAGAATTGCTTTGCAAGTTCATTTTCGCTTGGGAGAGGATCGCCTTCTTTTCCTTTTTTTATAAGAGAATAGAGGTAGTTTTTTATCTGTATGTAATATGGCGTTCCACCTTTTTCAAGATTGAATGATTCAACGATGTTCTGTTTCATCATCATCCCCTATATTCTGAATTTTAAACAGTATATCAGCAAAGAGTATTCTTTGTTATAGCTTGTTTTTTTTGATTTGATGCTCTCACTCACTCAGTTTTTAATTCTTTTCCATATTGTTTTTTATTGCAACTTGCATATCCAACTTTTTACTTGACTAGTCAAGTTGGTGATGTTAGCCTGATTTCAGAAAACAAATAAAAAGGAGAGAAGGATGAAGCGTATTCTTATTGTTGGTCTTATTCTGCTTGTTTCAATTTCTGGCGTTTTTGCAGCTGGATCTGCAGAGGCAGAAGAGGATTCAGGAAAGATTAATATCGGATATGATATTTACTATCTTGGAAACTCATGGTCAATTCAGCTTTATCAGGAGTTCAAATGGAATGCTGAAAACAAATTTGCTGATCAGATTGATGTGACATATGTTGAAAGTGAAAATGATATCAGCAAGCAGATTGCAAATATCGAAGCTCTCATTGCGCAGGATGTTGATGTAATCATAACGACTCCTGTCGATACTGTTGCTCTTAACGCAACGCTTCAGGAGGCTATGGATGCTGGTATCAAGGTTATTCTTCTTGGAGCGACTATTGATGGTGACAACTATGATTGCCTCGTGACTGTTGATGAAGTTGAATTTGGTCGTGTAGGCGCACAGTGGCTTGTCGATCAGCTTGGCGGCGAAGGCAATATAGTGATGCTTAGCGGAATTTCCGGTGTATCTACAAGCGAACAGAGAAATCGCGGTGCTCTTGAAGTCTTCGAGCAGTATCCAGGAATCAATATCCTTGCAATTGAAGATGCTGGTTGGGATTATGCAACTGGTCAGACAGTTATGAGCGATCTCCTTGTCGCTTATCCTGATATCGATGGTGTATGGTCTCAGGGTGGAGCTATGACGCTTGGTGCTATTGAAGCTTTCCAGGCTGCTAACAGAGAGCTTGTACCAATGACAGGTGAAGACAATAACGGTCTTATGAAGAGGTGGTATGATCTTGGCGCTGAGGGTATTGGCTGTGCAAAGCCAACCTGGCTGACAAGGGTTGCGATTGAAGTTGCTATTGCAATGATGAATGGAGAAGAGGTTGAAAAGGATATGATATATCCTGTCCAGACAATCACAACAGAGCAGATTCCTGAATACGTTTATCCAGATCTTCCAGATGATGTATGGTGCGGCACAGAGCTTCCAGAGGATGTGCTTAAGGAAATTTTCGGCTGAACAGTAAGGTTCTAATCTGCAATATCAAGAGTTGGGGCACCTCTTGGTGCCTCATTCTCAGTCTGGAGATAAGATGCAAAAAGGTAAAGTAATAGTAGAGGGTAGGAACCTAGTCAAGAAATTCAATGACAATGTCGTCCTGAACGATGTTTCCATAACATGTCGTGAGGGTGAGGCAATTGCTCTTGTTGGCGAAAATGGTGCAGGTAAGACAACCCTCATGAATATGATAAGTGGTGGCTTGAAGCCAACATCAGGTCAGATTCTCGTAGATGGTAAGGAAGTGAAATTCACCTCGTCATTGCATGCTAGGCAGCTTGGAATCTCATTTGTGCATCAAGAACTTAGCCTTCTGGATGAGATGACAGTTGGCGAGAATATCATGATTTCAATCGAGCAGATGAAGGGAATCTTCCTGGACCAGAAGGCAATTCACACCAAAGCCGAGGAAATACTCAAAGCGACAGGCTTCGACATTGATGTGAACAGGATGGCTGGAGATCTTTCCCCTGCGGAGAGGCAGATTGTCGAAATCGCCAAGGCTTATGCTTCGTCTCCACGCTTGATGATTTTCGATGAACCTACATCGAGTCTCAATCAAGCTGAGAGCAATATGCTGTTTGACTTTATCGGAAAGCTTAAAGAGTCGGGTGTTTCAGTCATTATGATTTCGCATAGGATGGATGATATCTTCGCCACTTGCGATACGGCATTCGTCCTTAAAGATGGAGAGTTTGTCTTCAGTACAGAAGTAAGCAAGACATCCTCTGACGAGCTTATTTCAAAGATGGTTGGACGGGAATTCAAGGCAGTATATCCACCTAGAAGCACACGTAAAAGCGACAAGATACGAATAAGCTTGAAGAATGTGTCTGTTGGAAATGCAGTGAAGAATGTCAGTTTCGATGTTCCTGAAGGAAAGATTGTCGGCATTGGCGGTCTTGAAGGACAGGGACAGAGAGAACTCTGCAGAGCACTTTTCGGTATAGAGCGTTTTACAAGCGGTACTTACTCAATCGACGGCGAGGCTGTAAAGCTTACATCTCCACATGCTGCGATAAAGAAATCAATTGCTTTTGTTCCTGAAGATAGGAAGACTGAATGTCTTGTGCTGCCACTTTCAGTGGAGGAAAACATCAGTGCTCTCATCCTGAACAAAGTGAATAAGTTTGGTGTTATCAGAAAGCGATTGCTGGATGAGGAGGTGCAGAGGGGTATAGATGAGCTGAAGATAAAAGTACAGTCACCGCTGCAACTTGTAATGTATCTTTCTGGTGGAAATCAGCAGAAGGTCGTGTTCAGCAAATGGATTAAGACAAATCCACGCATACTTTATCTGCAGGAACCCACAAGAGGAGTTGATGTTCAGAGCAAGCTTGAAATATATGCGCTGATCAGATCCCTGACTGAGAACGGTGTAAGTGTTGTTCTGTTTACAAGCGATATGCTTGAGCTGATTGGCTTGTCCGATGAAATCTACGTCATGTATGAAGGTCAAATCTCAGGCCATATATCCGGTGAAGAGGCTACTGAGGAGAAAATCATGCAGTTCTGTACTGGAATAAACCAGTTGGATAAGGAGATTGTAAGATGATGACAGGCTCTGTTAAGAAACAGGTAAAACAAGCAGTACCTGCATGGATTATATTAGCGGCAATCATAATAATAGCCGCTCTTCTTTCTCCTTCATTCAGAAGGATAGGAAACATAAGAAACGTCATAACCCAGAGTGTCGTTCTGGCTGTTGTAGCGATCGCACAGGCAAATGTACTGTTTATCGGCGGTATCGATATGTCCGTATCAAGCATTATTTCAATCAGCACTATATTCGTAGCTATGTTCAGCTATGATAGTGCGCTTGGCTTGGTTGGATCTATTGTTCTTGCGCTTGTGGTGGGGGCAGTCACAGGTCTTGTAAATGGTATTGGAGTAGTAAAGTTCAGGATTCCAGCGATGATAATCACAATCTCAACGCAAGCTATTCTCAAAGGGATCGCGTTAATTCTGATGCCATCGTCTGGTGGCCGTGTGAACATGGCGTTCTCCTCCTTCATGCGTAAGAGAATAGGTCTTTTCACATTTGCTGCTATAGTCGCAATTGCTTTATATATAATCTTTTATGTCGTTTATCATTACACCAGGCTTGGCCGCCGGATTTATGCTGTAGGCAACAGTGAGCTATATGCTTCCCAATCAGGAATCCCTGTCAATAAGACAATCGTTGTTACGTATATCATATCGGGCGTGATTGCCGCTTTTGCTGGCATCATACTCAGTACGAGGATATCTACAGGTAATCCACTTGTCGGTGATAGCTATGCTATGGACAGCGTTGCCGCTGCAGTTGTTGGTGGCATCTCGATGAATGGAGGTGTTGGGTCTGTTGTTGGCGCCCTGGCTGGTGCTGTGATTATGACTCTGATTAACAATGTTATAAATCAATTGGAGATTTCACCATATTACCAGTATATAACCAAAGGCTTGGTACTGGTTCTTAGCCTTCTGATATTCCAGCTCAAGAGGAGGAAGACCGTATGAAATCGATAATCAGGAAAAATCCTTATTCAAAATTCCCGTACGGCGTTTATATCCTTCTTATTGCCGTAATCATTGTATTCTTTATCGCCACGCAAGGTAAAATATCACCTAGCCATCTGATGAATATTGTGAGGCAGGCAGCTCCGACTGGTATTGCTGCAATGGGGCAGACTATTGCATTGCTTGTCGGAGGATTGGATCTGTCAGTTGGAACCACGATGTCCATGGTGAATCTGATTTCAGCCAACATAATGATGGGTGAAAGTGCAAATATAGCGCAGGCTGTAATCGTATCGCTTTCGCTTTGTGCTCTGATAGGACTTGTCAATGGTTATATAATCGCGCATTTCAAAATGCAGCCATTCCTTGTGACAATGGCTATGCAGATGATTATTGAGGGTGGGTATTTCATATATACCAAAGGTATAGCTAAAGGTTCCGTACCTTCTTCATTCCGCGTGATATCGGATGGGTGGATTGGCTTTCTACCTATTGCGGGGCTGATCTGGGTCGCATTATGGGCAATTCTTTCTTTTGTATTGAGGAAGACCACGTATGGACGCCGGCTTTATATCACAGGCGCAAATCCGCTTGCTGCAAAACTTTCAGGCATCAGGAGTGAAGCTATGATTGTTTCAGGCTATCTGCTTTGTTCAATCCTTGCTGGAATAGGTGGCCTGATGCTTACAGCTTATATAGGTACAGCTTCCACAGGTGTTGGCAATGACTACACTCTTGATACTATCGCCTCATCAGTTATCGGAGGTACAGCATTCAGCGGAGGAATAGGTACGCTGGAAGGAACTTTCCCTGGTGTTCTCATAATGACAATGCTGCAGAGCCTTATGACTATATTAGGTATTTCTTCAGCAGGTAAATTCCTGACTCAGGGCATCGTAATCGCTGTTATGGTCGCAATAAACCAGATGCGGCTGAGAAATAGAAACTAAGGAGGATCAATAAATGAGTTTCATAAGGACAATGCTTGGTGATATCAAGCCTGAAGATCTTGGATTCACATATTCACATGAGCATATTGTTTGCCGACCAGCATATTGGCAGGAAAAAGGTGAAGATGATCTGCTTTTGGATGATCCTGTGAAATCAGAGAGAGAAGTCAGACTCTACAAAGAGGCCGGCGGTAAGAGCATTGTAGATGCTACAGCTATTGATTATGGCAGAGATCCAGGTGCTGTTCGTGATATCTCCAAAGCAACAGGTGTCCAGATAATCGGTACAGCAGGGTTCAATAAAGGTTTTCTCTGGAGCGCTAAGATGCCTGGAGAGAATCGAACCTATGCTGACTGGATTGCTTCTTCTACAGAAGATCAGCTTGCAGATTTCATCATTCATGAAGTTGAAGATGGCATGAATGGAACAGATGTCAAAGGTGGTCAAGTCAAATTCGGTACAGGGTACAACTCAATCACAGATCTTGAAATCAAGACAATCAGAGCTGCGTGCAGAGCACATCTGGCTACAGGTGCTCCTATGCATGCTCACACTGAGGCAGGCACGATGGCACTGCAGCAGATGAAATATCTGAAGGAAGAAGGCATCGATCTGCACAATATAAGTTTTGGGCATATGGATAGGAATCCAGATAAATGGATGCATCGCAAGATAGCAGAGACTGGTGCGTATCTATGCTTTGATGGTATTGCCAAGGTTAAATATTATCCTGAAAGTGTCCGTATCGATTGCATTCTATCCTTGGCAAAGGATGGCTTCCAGAAACAGATACTTGTCAGTGGCGATACAGCGAGAAAGAGCTACTATTATTCATATACATATGCGCTAGGACTGCCTTATATCATTCAGGGCTGGGTTCCTCGTCTGATTGAGGAGGCTGATGCAAGAGGTATCGATGGGGAGAAGCTGGTTGAGGATATCTTCATCAATAATCCTCGTGAATGCTTTACATTCAAGAAGGTGTGATAATGGAACTCTCTAAAATGAAACAGGACGAAGTCCGTTCTTTTATCAATGATAAGACAATTGCTCTTCTTCCTATAGGGGCAACAGAAGTACATGGCAATCATTTGCCATTATGCACAGATGTGTTTCTAGCTGAAGGTGTTTCCCGTCTGGTTGAAGGGCAATATGGGAAGGATGAGGTACTCGTACTTCCATCTGTGAATTATGGACAGGTATGGTCTCTTGGAAAGACTGTAGGAACTGTTGACATACCTGATGATGTTCTTGTCCCATATCTTGTCTCAATAGTTATGAGTATGTGGCGTTCTGGCATAAAGAGATTTGCTTTTATTAATGCACATGTCGGAAATGCTGCAGCAATAAAAACGGCAATGAGAAAAAGCCAGGAGTTGTGTGGTATCAAGACTTACTCCTTCACATATCCAGGTGCAGAAGAGATGATTGCCAAGGTATGCACGACAAGGCGGCCGCATAAAGCTTACTTCCATGCTTGTGAGATTGAAACATCATACATGCTCTATCTTGCACCTGAGTATGTTGATATGCAAAAAGCTATAAAGCAATATCCTGACTTTCCTGCTGATTTTGACTACACACCTACAAGATGGACAGAGTTCATGACAACAGCTGTGATGGGAGATGCGACAGCAGCGAGTTATGAGAAGGGGAAGGCTATTATCGATTTTGCTGTAAGCAATATTGTCAGAATACTCAGGGCGGGAGAATGATATGCCTTTGGTTTTGGCTCTTGATCTAGGCAGTACGCAATTGAAGGTCTCGTTGGTAGCGCAGAATGGCACTGTTGTCTCTTCTGCCATCGAGGGCTATGAGACATATGCGCCACATGCACAGTATTTGGAACAGGATCCAGAAAGCTGGAAAAGAGCTCTTAAATCAGCTTTGTCTAGAGCCTTGGAAGCTGCTGATCCACATGATATTGCCTGTGTAGGCTTCTCTGGACACATGAGCGGTACAGTATTGCTGGATGAGCATGGCAATGTACTGTACAGATGCATTATGCTCTCTGATTCCAGAAGCGATTATGAGTGCCATCTTATATCCGAGCTCTGCGGAGAAAGAATTCGTGCCGTTACAGGCAATCCTGTAATAAATGCTTTCACATTGCCAAAGCTTGTCTGGTTGAAACGGAATGAGCCTGAACTCTGGAGAAAAGTCAGATGGATTATTTCTCCAAAGGATTATATAAGGTATCTGCTCACAGGAGTCATCACTACTGAGTATACTGATGCGTTCAACACTCTCATGCTCGATGGCAATACAAGAAAGTGGGATGATGAAATCATAAACGCAGCAGGTATTGATAGGTCTTTGCTGCCTGAAGTCCTTGCGCCTTCTGATATCATAGGGAGGATAAGTGATAAAGCAGCTTCTGAATACAAACTGCCTGCATGTATTCCAGTTGTATCAGGCGCCGCTGATATGGCTGCGGCTGCTGTAGGCATGAATCTATTCAACTATGGTACAGATGCATTGACGCTCGGTACATGTGCAACATTTCTTTCATTTGTTCCCGGGATAATGTCTGATGGGTATGGAAGCATAACGTATCATTTGCATGCTCTTCCTGGTAGCTTTTATGCTCTTGGTTCACATTTCAATGGTGGATTGGCTGTAAATTGGATAAGCCGAATGCTATCTTCTTCTGGTAATCTCGATTACAATGAAATGGATAAGCTTGCAGAGGAGGCTATATCAGTTGCTCCAGGTTCGGATGGGGTTTTGGCAATTCCATTCCTTGCGGGAAGCGGATCTCCATATTTTTCCTCATCTGATCGATTCTGCCTATCAGGTGCTTCTGCAGCAACTGGCAGAGGTACGCTTTTCAAAAGCATGCTTGAAGGGATTGCAATGAATCTCAAGCAGACGCTTATGCTTTATGACAGAATGCATAATGCGGAGGACAGGAAAGTGCTTTTGGGTGGTGGCGGCGTTAAGGTCGCGGGATGGCCAGAGGTGATTGCGGATGTTTTCCAGCGTGATGTATTGGTTGTCCGTAATTCCGATGCTTCTACACTGGGTGCTGCCATTATAGCAGGAAGCTCTGTTGGCCTTTTTGATGATATTGCCTCTGTCTCTAGCAAATTCATAAATCTGGAAAGAGAAATCAAGCCTGACAAGTCCAAAGGACAGTTATATGCGGTTCTCTTTGAGAAATTTCTGAAGCTCTATGAAGCTATGAGGAGCGTGCTGATTGAAAGTAGCTGATAACATTTTCCTGGTAGGGTCTGGAGATGCAGGGCTTTCTATATCTGATTCATCAGATTGCTCTGTCTATCTTATCGATGATGGTAATAGTTGCTGTTTGATTGATGCTGGAAGCGGCGTTAATCCGGATCTTATAATCCGGAATATTGAGAATGATGGCATCGATCCCAGCCGTGTAAACAGGATTTTCCTTACACATGGGCATGGTGACCATGCAGGGGGAGCTGCCTATCTTAGCTCAAAGCTTAATGCAGACGTCTATGGAGCAGCTGAAACTGCATGTTTTGTTTCATCTGGGGATCAGAAAGCTTTAGATGTGGAATGCGCTATTGAAGCGGGGCTTTATCCTGAAGGTTATTCTGTAAAAGCTGTCAGAGTCCATGAACTTAAGGATGGCGAGTCCATAAAGCTTGGAGATGACATGCTGCACGTAATCTATTCACCCGGGCATTCAGCAGGTCATTGTTGCTATCTTTATAAGAATAATCTCTTTTCTGGCGATGTGCTTTCAGCTGATGGCAAAATAGCGCTTCAGGCAATCTGGGATTGTGACTTGCAATCATATATCAAGACAATTCTTAAATTACAGAAACTTAGAATCGAGGGCTTTTATCCCGGGCATGGAGCTTTTTCCGTTGCAAGAGGTTACAGGCATTTCGATGCTGCTGCAGAGAGAATAAAGCGGCTTTGGCTTCCGAAAAACTCAATAGGTGAGTGATTACTTCATCTGTATTTGAACTAAGATATATTCTATCCATATTGGAATATGACAACGAGGAAATTGAGTGCTTTCAGCAAGTTCTATCTCTTGGATGTAGGCAAGAAGCGCATCTCAGCAATAAATCATAAATGGCATGCTGCTTCGCTAAGCGCTGATGAATTTGGATGATCCCAAGAGATGGCTTCTGTAAAATGTGCCGCTATTTGTTCTTCTTTCTGGGTTTTCCCTCACTTTCGTTTTCCGAGCTGCGTATCTCATCCAGATAGTTGTAGATAGAGAATTTTGAGATCTGGAAGCGGTCTGCAACCTTATCCATTGATTTCATGATCAGGAAGATGCCTTTCTTGTCCAGGAACTCAATGGCTTTCATCTTGTCTTTCTTCGTCATTTCGCTTATAGGCTTTCCAATCAAATCGAGAGACTGCTCGATAAGATAGTCAAGGACGTCATCTATATTGCCTGAGAAATGCTCCCGCATTGCGTTCTCAGCTTGGAGATTTATGAGCGTATTGAGCTCTTTCTGGCTGCTTAGAAGACCTGTCATATCAAAATTGATGCAGATGCTTCCAGTGACATCGCCTTTTTCATCTTTAAGGTAAATAGAGGTTGATTTGATAATCTTGTTATCGAGTGTGCGGTTGACATAATTATATTGATCCAAGCCCGTAGATGTGCCACGGAGAATCTCCAACCCCATATTCGTACCAGAATCTCCGACTTTGCGTCCTGTGACATGGCCATTTTCGATAGCTACGATTGTATGCTCATAGCTTTTTGTCAAATCGTGCAGAACAACTTCGCAATTCTCGCCGAATTCGGCTGAAATGCCTTTGATTATTCTGCTGAACATATCAAAATTATCCATCACATAGCTCAATTCTGGTTTCCTCCTTTGTTTGCTAATAAGATATCACGAATAAGTCCTGCCATCATAGGCTGAATTTCTGCAGAGAGATGGATTCCGTCTCTCTTGTCAGTTTCAATCATCTTTGTATTTAGGAAGGGGATATCTTCAGATGATGCATATTCTTCAAGCATTTTGCCGAAAGCTTTCATTTTTTCGTTTGCATGCTCAAAGAGCTTTGCATACTTAGGTACTACAGGGCGGAAAACAGGAGGTGAGGCAATAATTATTTTAGCGTGAATCTTATTGCTTTCCATAAACTCCTTGCTACGCTTTACAAGACGTTTCATGCCTTCAATGACCTCTTCTGGTGATGCATTGTATTTCGTCTTGAAATCATTTGTGCCCAGCATGATAAACAGGCAGTCAAAAGGTATATGCCTGCTCAGGGATGCGCAAAGCGAATCATAGCCATTGAGCTCAATCGGTGTTGATTCCTGAGGCAGTATGGTCCTTCCCGGAAATCCTTCGTCTGCAACGTCCCAATCATCTCCAAGCATTGCTTTGAGATGAGTTGTCCATCTCTGGCTTATGTCATACCGACCAGTTTCAGTGCCAGGGATGCGGCCATATGTGTTAGAGTCGCCAAATAAGATTATGCGTTTCATAATAAAAATAATTTTGTATATTTTATGATGAAAATGGCAAAAGGCAAATTAAAAATTTTTTAGATAATATTTTCAGTTTCTGTGGGTATTTCCTTTATTGAATCCCTTTTTACAAGAAAATTTTATATTCTTTACAAAATTATTTGACAATCAGCAAAACCAATGACAACCTATATGTACAATAATTTTTGAATTTACAGGGGGCAATCAATGACTGCTGATAATTCTCAGAATCTTGCAAGACTCTTATCAGAAATGATTCACATCAACACTGTCGCACCTCCTGGAAATGAGAAAGATCTGGCGACTTACATTGCCGATATACTCAGATCGAATGGCTTCAATCCTATCGTCCAGGATCTGGGGGACAACAGGGCAAACATCACTTGCGAGATAGGTGAGGGCGATGATTGCAGACTCATCCTCAACGGGCATCTTGATGTTGTTCCCGCAGAAGGTGAATGGAATCATGAGCCGTTCTCAGGAACAGTTGATGGTGATTGCCTTTTCGGCCGCGGGGCCTGCGACATGAAAGCTGGCTTATGCTGCATGCTTCAGGCTTTTATAGACACAGCAAAGGAAAGCAATAAGCTTCGAGGCCGTCTCAAGCTTGTTTTCGTAGCAGATGAGGAGACAAGCAATCTAGGTCTGAGAAGCTATCTCTCCAAATATAATGAAAACGACAGGAAGACAGCCAAGCGCAATTACGCTGTCATAGGAGAGCCGACGGAACTCCATGTTTGCAACAGCCACTATGGAGTTGAGCGTTACTGGATAAATATCCATGGTGAGAGCGCTCACTCCAGCAAGCCTGAACTTGGAGTGAATGCGATTGTTGGAGCCTCTTCCGTTGTTGAAAGTCTTGGTGCTTACCATAAAGAACTGAGGACAAGAGTCACAGAGTGGGGAAGCCCTTCATGTGCTGTCACAATGATTGAAGGCGGAGAGAAGCAGAACAGCATCCCAGCCCATGCCCGTGTATTCATTGATAGACGAACAGTTCCAGGCGAGAGAGCTGATGATGTGAAGAGGGAAGTGGAATCATGGATCGAGACGAAAACCGATCTGAAAGGCTGCAGGAGCGATGTTGAGCTGTATTTCACATTTGCTTCAGGTCTTCTTCCTTCTACTAACAGCTTCCTGTCTGAAGTGCTTGGATTGAACAGTCAGGAAAAGCCAGAAGTCTTCCCCGCAGGTTGTGAGCAGGCGATTATGCTTGCACATGGCTATGAAGCTCTTGTTTTGGGACCGGGAAGCATAAAAGATGCCCACATGCCCGATGAGAAAGTCCGCATAGAGGACCTGGGAAAGGCATATGAGCTTTACAGAAAAATCATCACGAAAATATTGATGTGAAAAAGGAGAATGTGTATGAAGAAGCTTTTATCATTTCTTCTGGTTATGCTTGTGACAGCATCGTTGGTTTTTGCTGGAGGTTCAGGGGAATCCTCCGATCAGCCAAGGATCCGTGTTCTCAGCATGACAGCTCAGATTTCCGATGGTATTCTTGAGTATCTCGATGAATTCGAGGAAGAGTCAGGAATCAAAGTCGATCTCGAGCTTTATGGCGAGTCAGAACTCAGACAGAAAGAGATGACAGAGTTCATGACAGGAAATTCAACTGTTGATGTCTATCTTTTCAGCCCACTGCAGGATATGGCTGCTTTCAGCCAGAATGGCTGGATTGAGCCTCTCGATGAGTATCTCTCCGACCCTGAGCTCAACTGGGAGGATTTCAGCAGCGCCCCACCAAAGCAGATTACAATTCCAGGCACAGATAGCATTGGATGCATTCCTCTCTATTCTTCTGTTCAGCTGATGTATTACAGAAAAGATGTCTTTGAGAAGTATGGACTTGAGCCACCTAAGACATATGATGAGCTGATTGAAGTATGCAAGACAATCAATGATCCTGCGAACAACTTCTATGCTATTGCATGCCGCGGTGAGAGAAACGCTCTCACATCACAGTATTCACCATTCCTTTTTGCTTTCGGCGGAAGCTTCATAAAAGATGGCAAGAGCAATTTTGCATCCGAAGGCTCATACGAGGCAACTAAGTTCTATGGAGAGCTTCTTGGCAACTATGCGCCTCCTGGAATTCTCACAGCAGGATACTCGCAGATGACACAGCTCTTCAATTCTGGAACAGTCGGAATGGTAATCGATGCCAATGCTCTTTATGCAACGCTTGTCGATCCAGCTGAGTCCGCATATGCAGATAAAGTAGGTGTCGCAGCAATTCCAGCAGGTCCGGAAGGAGCACATTCATACAGACAGGTTTCCTGGGCTGTCGCAATGTATCCTGGTTCAAAGAACAAGGAAGCTGCATGGGAATTCATGAAGTTCGTTGCAGGCTCTGATGTAGCTGCTTATATCACACCACTGGGAATGCCAAGCTTCAGAGATTCCGTCTGGACAGATGAGAGAGTTGAGAGCGCTATGGCTCCTGACATGGTTCAGGCTTATGCTGACACTTATGCTCTTACTACAAACAATGAATTCGGTCTTCCGAGAATGACAGCTGTCACAGAAGCTAGAGATATCATGGGTGGTGCTGTCGTCTATTCAATTGAGACAAAGGGTGAGGGACCGGAGCTCAAGCAGATGATGCAGGAGGCCGCAGCAGATGTCGATGAGCTTCTCCAAGCTTACGACGAATACGGCGAGAATTATAACTGGTAAAGCATTGTTCGTTCTCAGGGAAGACCCTTCCCTGGGAACATAATCCAAGAAAAGGAGAGAGCTGATGAGAGTGAATGACTGGATTAGCGATCATTATAAATGGGTGTTCGTTGCTCCTGCCTTGATATTCATGGTGCTTATGATTGTAGTGCCATTGGTAATGACGCTGGTATTCAGCCTTACAGACTGGAACCTGCTTACAGGAAGGGCACCAAGCTTCAATGGCCTTGCAAATTACGCTGAAATCCTTACAAGTTCAGAGTTCTGGCACTCATTTGGTATAACTTTCTATTACACATTCCTTGCGATTGCAATGGAGCTTGTTGCAGGCGTCCTTCTTGCAGTCATGCTGAACAAGGATTTTGCTGGCAAAGGAATTGTCAAGACTATAATCCTCCTGCCGTATATGATGGCACCTGTTGCTGTCGGTATGATGTGGATGCTTTTCTATGAACCTACAAGCGGTTTCATGAATTGGCTGTTTACTTCAATCGGACTTCCTCGCTCTGGCTTCACATCCGCAAGAGGTTCTGTAATACCATCGCTTGCGTTTGTCGAGTTCTGGCAGATGACGCCGATGGTTGTAATTGTTTGCATGGCTGGTCTGGCTGCCCTTCCGGAGGATTGCATGGAAGCTGCTGTTGTAGATGGTGCTTCACCTATACAGACATTTTTCCGCGTGAAGCTTCCAATGCTGCTGCCGACTATCTTCTCAATCGGACTATTGCGTTTTGTCGATGTCTTCAAATCCTTCGATCTCATCTATGCGATGACGAAAGGCGGACCTGCGAATGCATCGAGAACGTTGAATATATATGCGTATGAAGAGGCATTCTCATACTACAAATTCGGGCTTTCATCTTCGATTCTGACAATCGTATTCGTAATCGTACTTGTCATCAGTTTTGCCACGATGAAGCTCAGGAACAAGGTAGCGGAGGTATAAGATGGAAGCATATAGAGCAAAAAAAGCAGCAGGGAAGGTAATCTTCTACATCGCAGTCATAGCAATCTGTCTTATCGTCATATTCCCTCTCTATTTTGTTTTTATCTCGTCGTTCAAGAATATGGCCGATGTATATGTGATGCCACCGAAGCTCATTGGCTTCAAGCTAGTCTTCTCGCATTATGAATACATCTTCACGACTCAGAATTATGGTACATATATCCTCAACAGCGCTATCGTAGGCATCTTTTCCACGCTCTTCGCGCTTGTGCTGGGATTGCCAGCTGCATATGCAATCAACAGAAACAGGATGAGGAACTCTCTCTTAGGCATCCTTGTCGCAAGGCTTCTGCCCCCGATGTCATTCCTCCTTCCTTTCTACTTCATCTTCTCTGAGCTGGGGATGGTTGATACATATGGTGCTCTGATTCTCAGCCACATGGTGCTTTCAGTACCGCTCATCGTATGGCTGATGGAAGGCTTTATCGCGGGTATTCCACGTGAGCTTGATGAAGCTGCTACGATTGATGGCTGTACACGTCAGCGCTGTTTCGGATCCATCATTCTGCCAATGTGCAAATCAGGAATGGCTACGAGCACAATACTTTCATTCTTGGGCTCTTGGAACAACTTCCAGTTCGCTCTTATCCTCAGCGGACCAAGAACAAGGACTCTTCCTGTCACGCTTCAGTACTTTGTCTCTGGTGCTGATATAAGATGGGGAAGAATGCTTGCAGCTACAATCGTTGTAATTATTCCAGCAATAGTCGTAACACTCTTGCTGCAGAAGAATATCGTATCGGGAATGACAGCTGGTGCTGTCAAAGGTTAAGGAGGAACAAATGCAGGAAATTTATGAGAACTTGAAAAAAGCTGGTGTTGAAGTCCCTGGTGATAACCCGAAAGGTGGAATCTATAAGCCAGTGATGAGAGTAGGCAATATGCTCTACATCTCCGGTCAGGGATGCACTGTTGGCGGCAAGCCCGTTTACCAGGGAGCTGTTGGCAGGGAATGCACGCTGGAAGAGGCTCAGGAGGCAGCTAAGCTCTGCGCAATCAACGCTCTTGGAGTTCTCCAGGATTATCTGGGAGATCTGAGAAAAGTGAAATGCCTGGTAAAGACTCTCGCATTTGTTCATAGCGCCCCGGATTTCGCTTTGCAGCATCTTGTAGCTAATGGATGCTCAGACTTCCTCAAAGCTGTGCTTGGGGATGATGCTGGAGTAGGTGCACGCTCTGCTATCGGAGTTGCACAGCTTCCTAATAATATCCCAGTAGAGATTGAATTCGTCTTTGAGGCGGAAGAGGAATAAGATGGAAAAGAACATCTATGAAATCGCAGGCGAAGAGAGTGTGATTACTCCTCAGCTTGTGTATTATCTGGATATCGTAAAAGAGAACACGAAGGAAGTAATCAGAATCGCAGGGTCCGCTGAAAGGCTCTGGCCGCATGTGAAGACGCATAAGTCCATCGATATGGTCAAAATGCTTATCAGCATGGGAATCCACAGATTCAAGTGCGCGACTATTCCAGAGTGCGAAATGGTAGCAATGGCAGGTGCCAGCGATGCTGTTCTCTCTTATCCTTTAATCGGACCGAACGTAGAGCGCTTTCTTGCTTTGGAGAAGATGTATCCAGAGTGTGCTTTCTATGCAATCGGCGATGACTATGATGCCATCAAAATACTTTCCGATAAAGCTGAAGAGCAGGGGAGCAAAGTCCGCTTCCTTCTCGATGTGAATATGGGAATGAACCGTACTGGAGTCGAACTTGATAAAGCTGAGGACCTGGCGAGAAAGGTCAGTGTTCTTCCTGGTATCAACTTCAAGGGAATGCATTGCTATGATGGCAATCATAACAACAGCGATTTCCAGCGTCGCTTGGCCGATGTGAAAGAGACGGATGATATAGTTGATGGAATCAAGGCTTCTCTTGAAAAAGATGGCATTGATTGCAACGTGATGATCATGGGAGGAACTCCATCATTCCCATGCCATGCCAAGCTCACTGATTACTATCTCTCTCCTGGAACATGCTTTGTCTATGATGGTGGATACAAGAAGAATCTTCCTGATATCAACCTGGTTCCTGCCGGAATACTGATGACAAGAGTCATAAGCCATCCGTCGAAAGGAATGTTCACTGTCGATCTTGGCTATAAAGGTATTGCATCAGATCCTGCAGGGGTAAGGGGCACTATTGTTGGCTTAGATGACGCTGAAGTCGCATTCCAGAGCGAGGAACATTGGGTATTCCGCATGAAGGAAGGCAAGGAAAACGAAAGGCCAGCAATCGGTACGATGCTGTATGTCATCCCGACTCATATCTGTCCTACATCCGCTCTCTATTCCGACATCCTGATTGCAGAGAATGGAAGGATTACAGATAAATGGCCTGTAACTGCCAGAAATAGAAAAATCAATATCTGATCCGATTTTGCCCCTGGATCTTG
>JADIMT010000031.1 GCA_017694595.1 Candidatus Ornithospirochaeta stercoripullorum
TCAAAAAAAAGAAAAAGGCTTATCCAATTCCTTATCTGAAATGAATAAGCCTTAGTGGGCGATGCCAGGATTGAACTGGCGACTTCCACGATGTCAAAACGCTTATAATTTCTTTTATAATAAATAATTATTTAACGCACCTTACTGTATTTTGCTATAAGTTACCATCCTTTATCATTTTATGCAAGAGATGATTTTGCATCTCTTAATGTGGATTATCCTCGATTTCTCTCCATTGCGGTATCCAGAGTTGATACCCGACCTGCTACCAAATGTGCTACCAGACCAAATCATTCAGAATCTGATAAGCAGATAGGTGCGAACGCACTGCGTTCGCAATTGATGAAGAAACAATAACTTTCGTGTATTCATTTCTACTATTGCCGTCTTCAAAACACATAATGTTATCAAAATTCGTTATACGCATCAGTATAAAATTGATTTTTGTAGAATGCTATGGATCAATCACGTGGATTACCATTAAATTCAAATACCACATTTTTGCCATCAGCCAATGTTATATACAGGTTATTGCCAATCAATTTTGACTTTATTTTATCAGGCACTTTGACCTCGTACGCACCAATCGGATTCGACATTTCTTTCATCTGTGTGATATCCATCAATGCTGAATAAAACCCTTCACCGATAACCTCATCACCTCGTCTGAGATAGGGAAGAAGAGCAGGACAGAGATAATATTGCGTACCTTCTTCTGGGACATCACCATTATCGCATGCATTCACATAATCATTTGAAGTCAATGCACCAGGTCGTATCAACGCCAATAAAGAGAGAAACAGCAAAACGAAAAAGACAGTCATTTCATAAACATCATTTATCTGAGCCTGGAACACTCCATCACATCTTATATAATCAAGTAATTGAAGGTTCACATTCTGAAGTGCACTTCCATTTCCATGTACGGAGCTATTCAAAATTTTGTTGTATTTCTTGTTCTTCTCTGCAAGCTGGTAGTGATTTGCAAATCCCTGAATCGTTGTTTTGAGTTCTTTTTCTCCTTGTATGAACAGTGCGTCAAGCTTGTTCTTACTATCATACTCCGCTGTCATGGCATTTGAATTCTTGTCAGAAAATACAGTTACACCAAGTATGCTCTGGATTCTCTTATACGGCTCGAATTCATCACGTTTATTTGAAAACCATTTTCTTGCTGTCCCAATCCAGAGTGAAGACTTATGAACAGGATCACATTTGGATCCAACCAACAGATAAACATAGAAGAACAAATCATCACGTAAACGGCGTAACAAAACATGGGCATCAGAAAAATGACCTGTATTCAGACAATCACATATTGTCCCAATTGATCGCAAGGCGGACAATACAATCCCATTGATTGCCATATTTTCAACAAATGCTTTGTTTCCGCCATCAATATAAATATTAGGAAAAGGCTTGGAATAAAGGACTACACCTGAAATATCTCTCTCAAGTCGCCGCAGAAACTTGATTTGCTTCTGTGCTTCCAGAAATTCTCGATTCTTCTTGGCAATATCATCAATCGTTCTAGGAGTGGTATTTGGGAATCTGTATCCCAGTTTTGCCAACTCAAGATCGATGTGATATTTGTTCTCAGCCTGCGATTCAATTATTCTGTCGTCATTCATGGAATTCTCAATCCTAAGCAACAATCTGAGCATCATCCAAAATACGAACGCATGCGTTCGCATTTAATGATGAATCAAAGGACTTTCCAGTATCCGACTCTGGTATTTCCTTCTCGTCTGAGTAAGCCAGCTTCCACCAATTCCTTCACATATTTTCCTGCAGTGCTTCTGACAACACCTACGGCATCGCTGATTTCCTGATAAGAAGCTGCTTGGTTATTCCGGAGAAAAGAAAGAATGTCAGCTTTCACAGCCTCTTTTGAAACTGATTTACGGATTGTTTTATCAGTCCGCGGACTAATCGCTGTCTTTTCATCAGTCCGCGGACTAATCGCGGACTGTTCACGAGTCATTTGTGAACCATTTGGAATGGCCTCATCTACAGACATTGCAAACTTGAAAACAACCTTGATGGTATCCTCATAGATTTCGAAGATGCCTTTGTCGTAATACTGCAGGATCCTGTTCATTCCAGATCCAAGCTGCTCAACCATATCAACATCATGAAAGATTCTCATTATCTCCCTATTACGAGGTCGACTGACTCCTTTGAAGAACATATCCTCAGAAAGACCTTCAGGAAGTCCACCATGAGATGTCAGCTCAAGTCTGTCTGAAAAGAGCTCAACAACAGGGGTGTAGCCATGAATATACTGATTGTGAACGAGCATGTTGATGACAGCTTCCCTTACAGGAACCGGTTCAAACATATGTCTTTCAAGACGATATTTCGATGTAATCCTTGTCCACGTTCTGTTCTCTACATGCAGACGATCAATGATTCTGTCTGCAGTCTGCAACAGGCAGCCAAACCCATATTCAGAACTTTCGACAAGATCGCATTTATCTGTTCCAGCATATTTGGCAACCTTGAAAGTCAGATGATTGTTGTCTGAGAAAAGATAAGCTACGAAGTTGTACTTTCCATCGGGTGTAAGAAAATCAAGATTCTTCGCAAACTGATCTGTAAGAGCAAGTCCATGATTTCTGTAATAGATCTCCAGCACCTGGAATGTAAGATCCTGGTCAGGGGATTCAATATTCGCTATCGTTCTCGGAACATGTTTCGAATAAAGCTCCCGGATCATACTCTCAGTCATCTGGCGGCAAGAGGCACCAACACGATAATAGCAGCCTTTAGGTGTCATTCCGTACTTTGTGAGATAATATGGCCGCTCAGATCCAGCAGACACTACGACTTTGATGATATGCTTGTCTTCGCGTCTCTCCACATGGATATCAAATAGCCCCAGACAGGATGGATTGATATTCGAATCAAGACGCTGAGCAATCTTTGTCTGTACAGCATCAATATCTTCAATACCATATACGGTACCATCATTATTCACTCCGAAGAGTAGCTCTCCACCATACGTATTAAGAAAAGAGACAACTTCCCTCTCAAGACCATCTACATCTTTTGTTAGTTCACGCTTGTATTCGATTACTCTGTCTTCCATTTTACTTATCACTATTAGTATTTTTATCTTTGCCTGCTGGAACAAAATTTCTAGGCGGTTTAGGTGCGGGAGAATTTTGATTATTTGGAGTATATCCTTCTCTAATTGATTCGGGAGTTGTCTTTGGGATTTCTCGCTCTATTTGCTTGTTATTCATTGTTTTCCTCCTTCCAAATTTGTAATAAAGCTATATTATCTTTTGGTATCCATATTATTGAATCCAATCGTTTGAATTCAGAATCACATTGCTCAATCAAAATTCCTGGACTACTTGCAAAAGAAGAATCTGAAAAACAAGGAAACTTCCCCCAAAATCCATATATATCATCTCCTTGTTTCAGGCGGATTATAACGTATGACTGGGGAGAATCATAGAACAATCTGTCCCAAGAATTAATCCCTTTGACAAGGCCCTTCTTCTTCGTTGCATAGCGTTTGATTATCAATCCCCCTACTATGCCTGTTATTATCGAAATACAAATAATTGACATTAAACAAATGAAATAGAAACAACCAAGATGAGGTATTTTTTCAAATTGCTTTAACACGACAAATAGAGTGTTTGATGAAGAGTTTGCAATGTTGCCCAGAGCAGGAAACGGGAAAAGCTTAAAAAGTAATAGTATTATTGGAAAGTAGATCATCGAATTTATTACGCTATGTAATAAATATTGAAGCAACTGCTTTGTTGTCGAAACCTCATCATTACTGGTAGGGAAAAACAAAGATGCAAATTCATGAGAGATATAGCCACTCATAAAGAACAAAACAGTACAAATCAAAGCTTCAATTGTTCCAACGCTCATTGTTACCTCTAAAACCTTCTACATCGGTCGTACCATAGACTCAATAAATGCAATCTCATCATCTGTCAGATTGTATTTCTTATATAATTCTTCATCTGTCCAAGACTTTGAGAAGTCCTGATCAGGAACAAAGGAATAAACCATTTTTGTTGCATGCTGAGTATTTTTCTTAAGTAACACTAATAATCTGAAGAATTTTGTTTTCATATATGAAATAACATTATTAGCATAAACTTCTGAGTCTGTTACATATACAACAATGTATGTTTCACTACAGCAAGAATTTGCAGGAGCTATAAAGGGCTTTCCTATTACCAAATACGGGAAATTACCTCTCTCGCCATAAGCATAAGATATGCATACTTTTATTTTTGCAAGCATGTCCAAACCTATTCGAATTTTAGAAAGTTCAATAAAACCATCTTCTGGATAAGCAAAAATCTTAATTTTACCAGTTCCTTCTTTTGAAAGAATAGGATTTGTGTCTATTCCAAACGGCTTTCGTGAACTCACATGATCACCAAATGAATGAAAATCTGCTGATTGCACCTTCTCTATTATGCCAATGGCTTCATTAAAACGTATGAATGTATCGCATCCTTTTGTTTGCAATGGTCGAACTGTTGTATTAATTTTATTCCCTCTGTGAGTTTCAATAATACATTCATCTGTATTTTTTTGCTTATCCCATAAGAAGAAACAAACACCTCCAGAAATGTCAGCTGTTGGAAAGCATTCACGATGATCAAAGAAATCCACAATTTTGCTTATTGATTTACAGGAAATCATATAATCTCTAAATTCATCCAAGCCTTTACCACCCGAATACCAATTGGCTTTTATAATCATGGAAATATAATTCGGTGCTATCTTTGCTGCATTTTCAACAAAATACTGGTAGATTGGTGTTGAACTTGCTTTACTTCCACCATCCATCATCTGATACGGTGGATTTCCAACTATTGCATCAAATTTCATAATTCCATGTTCTCCTTTAATCCAGTAGCTCTTCTGGCTGATTTTGTTGATGACATCCTTTGGCTGATTCTTGAACTGCCCGATAAGGTCCTCAAAGTAGTGTGCATTCATTTTTCCTTCTGAGTATCCAAGAAGTGTTCTCTTCGTGATTGATTTTGCCATCGGAGTCTTGCAGATTACGAATATGTTTTCCTGAACTGTCTTTTTCCAAAGCCTCTCAAGAAGTTCCTCTGTCTGCTCGTCTTCAGAATATGCTTCGAGTCTTTTCTTGAAGATTGAATATGTCACATAGAGGGGATAAAGACCTGACTTTGAATTGATTTCAAGAATCTTTGCATCTATATTGGCAACAGTATCGTCTGTTACTTTTCCCTGATATACAAACCTTGGCTCATCTTCAAGCATCTCTTTGTGATTCTCATCATAAAAGTCATAACCTCCGAGCGTATCACTCATATGCATATTCACAACACGCCATGGGGTGAGGACGGTTTCCTTATCAGGATTCTTGAAGGAAGAGAATATCTCGGCTATTCTTTTGACTCGTTCTGTCGGCTCTAGTGCATCTGCACCTTTGAGCTTTGCTCTGATCTGTTTGCCGGCAGCAATGAAGATATCTCTGTCGTAATATTTCTTGAATTTGTTGAAAACGGCTTTTGTCACATCCTGTGGCATGAATTCCTGCCACGATGTGTCATCAACATTATCAACAAAGCTATCAATGGTAATGTCTTTGTTGAAATCTCCTTCCATACCATAGATCAGCATAGGGATACGGATAGATATTGCTCTTAGAATCTTGATGGCCTTGCCACGTTCTTCATTTGCTTTCTTAAGCTGTTCAAGACGCTTTTTATCTTCCTCAGAAAGAGGTTCTTTCTTCTTTTTCTTTTTCTGGATTTCTTCAAGCTTCTCACGTTCTTCGTCAGTGAGCCCCTGATTGTTTATAACGATATCCCTATCGATATCATTTGCCTTATTCTTGCTGACGATATTCTTAAGGTTCTCAAACTCCTTGATATCCATGTCATCAAGCTTGAGAAGCTCATCATTATATAATCGGGTATCGGAAAAACCAGATTCAACGACCTTATTTGCATAGGCACGCTTCAGCTGCTGAAGCATGTTATCAACATCGTATGGTTTCATTTCTGAACCATCGATTGCTATGACAGGACAGAAATTTAGGAATGCTCCCATATTGACCCTTGATTGAGTCTCTCCCGGTTTGATTCCTAGTTTTCCAGCCTCTGCAACCATTTTAAGCGTACGATCTGGAGCAAAGTCGAAAACATAGCATCTGTCTTTCATTCTACCGTTTATGTTTGCGGGGGTCTGAACACGGAAGATTGTCTGAAGATAGTTTGACGCTGATGTGGAGTATGTCCCGGCAAGCATCATCACAGCAGTCCATGGTTTGACAGATACTCCTGTCGTCAGCTTTCCGCAGGATAGGGTGATAGTCCATGTCTTATCTGGATCATCACCAATTGCTCTTTTTACCTTCTGTAAGGCATCGCTGCTTGGCTCTTCCTCATCTCCATCGCCAGCGACATTCACAATCTCAAACTGCCCGAAAACTTCATGCTTTTTCAGGAGTTTACTGAATGCCTGAGCCTCCTTTACTCCTGGAAGCATCCAGAGCGTATGTCTGAAATAATCCCTATACTCCACTCTAGAGAATGGATAGTTCGAATCGTTATCACTTTTGCAGAGAAGATTGATGAAGCTCTTTACTTCGCCCTCATGGACAAAATCGCCTGGCTCTACGCCTTCTGGCATCTGGCGATGATCATTTTTCATCTTGCCAGTCCATGTTCTGAAGAATTCAGCAAAGTTGAATGCATTGTCCTCTGTTTCGACAAAGCCCTTTATCTGTTCTCCAAGGTTATATGTGTAGATTTCAAGCTTCGGAAGGCTCTCATATGGATTACTGTCAAGAGCATTGTTTGCATCCCACTCATACTTTGCTCTCTGCTCCATGACATAATCCCACGTATAGATCTCATCTTCCTCAAAGTCATCAAGAAGGTTGAAAGGTGTTCCCGAAAGTTCCAGGACTCTGGTTTTGCCATATGTATCATCCTTAATGATTGCCTTCTTTACTTCATCCCCAAGGCTTGTCAGTGTTCCTTCATGTGCCTCATCGATGATGACGAGATCCCAGTTTGTTTTGAAAATAGCATCATTCTTATCGAAATTACCACCGACTATGGCAGACCCCCGGAGATCCTGGATCGAAGCAAAATGAATAAAGGGAACATCCCTTCTCAGGCAGTCCTCAAGTTGCGAGATACCAGCACCAGCCTCTTTTGCAGAGAAATAATAACCATCCTTTGAGCCAAATATCTTTCCAAAATCTTCTCTCCATCCTTCTTTGACGACAGGTCGGTGGGTGATGATGATTGTTTTTCTGTATTTGAGCTGTCTGACTACTTCAAGAGCACTGAGAGTCTTTCCAAAACGCATCTTGGCATTCCATAGCATCTTCTTGCTGTTCTTGAAACGCTTTACGGTCTTGTCTATCGCTTCAAGCTGCTCTGGCCGAAATTCTATCGTATCATGGTCTGAAACAATCTCGCCGGAAGAAAGTGAACGCCTGTGATGTTTTACAGCATCAATTGCATTGATGATTGTTTCCAGATTGGTCTCAAACCATTCTCTTCCTCCCTTATTTGGAAATCTTCTCCTTTTGATTCCAGAATTGAGGAGTACTGCATGGACATCATAGTCCATGAAATTCTCCAACCCTCCTTTTCCATTGTCTCTAAGTGCTATTTCTGTATGCCTGAGTGTGTATTGAATACCAGCTGTTTTCGTATAGCTGTCAATTCTCTTCTTAGCAGCGACATTGAGGATATTTGAATTTGGCCTCATTGCATCTGCAAGCTCTTCTGACTTCAGCTTCACTGTTGCCTTTCCGACTTTCAGACATCCTTTATGCGCATCATCTGCAATTGAGAACACATAAATCAGAACATAAGAGAATGCTGATTCAAACCTGGACATAACAAACCTCCCCTCATAGCAAAGAAACAGCTTTTATTACTCTGTTCTTACTCCAATCCTTTATTTTGCAATATATCCCATTATGTGCTTTGATATCGCCGCTTCTACAGCCAGAGCATACAAGAAGCGTCTCTTCAACATCTCCAAAGAGATCCGGCTGAATGGAAGTTTCATTCACACATGAATATGGAACAACGAATTTCATTCCATCCATCTGCCAAAGGTTCCAGGAAATTATTACAGCGATTTCTTCCATCAATGCCTGATCAGGCAATTTACTGAAACGATTCTGATAATAGTCTATGAACGAGAACATCAGATTCTCTCTGGCAAGAAGAAGATTATCCCCCTGAAACTCATAACCATATGTGGCTTTATAAGCCTCAGTTGTCCATTTTATCCAGTCTTCTTCTGAGTCTGTATTCTCATCGACGATTCTGAGTTTCCTGTCAAGAAGTCCGATACGATCAGAAATGGGAATCTGTTCTCCTGTGGTTGTATCATACAGGCTGACAAGATAGGGCGCTTCTCCACATGTCATTTCCATGCGAGGAGCCTTCACATAATCATGCCAAGATTTTCCCTTGATATCGGGAAAAGTTATTTTTCCTTCTGAGACTGTCCAGCTTTTATCATTCTCGGTGTTGAATACATCTTTTTTGCCGAACCATGCTTCATCTACAAGATTGTTCTGCTTATTGCATATCCAGGATGGGGTGAATGTTTCAGCCATATCCCTCGTACGAAGCGTCTGTTCTCTCTGGGATTTCATGGTACGAGGTTTTATTAAACGGCTGTGATGACCCGTTATTAGAGGTATTTCTATAGGGCGATCTTTCTTATAGGCAGATCCGTGAGAAGAATAATTGTCAGTTGCCCAGAGAATATTCTTTCCTGTTGTCCTGTCCTTAAGCAGTATTTCAAGAATATCAGAAGGCAACTTGTCAATCTTTACTTTATCCACTGTTTTATCAGGGATACTGGGAGTATTTTCACAATCTGTCATATTTTTTGATTATATCTCAAATTGTAAAACTTGTTTAGCTATGCAGCTGCCAGATAAAGCATGCAATTCACTTTTATGTCTTATCTTTCTACTGTTTTTGAGTTCAGCATTCCTTTTATCTCTAGGACCTCATCATAGATTTTCTGGATCTGACGATTTGCTTTCTCCTTATCTTCCTTGCTTTCTTCAAGAACAGAAAAGACGACTTCTGACATCGTCATCTTCTGATTTGCAGCAAGCCGTTGCAGCCATCTGTAGACATCATCGGTGAGCCGGAACGACATCAGACGGATTCTTTTATCACTCATTTTTATCCTCCTCGAAACCTGTTAACACAGCAGTAACTGTTTACAGATTTACGTGTTTAAATAATTCTTGAATATGAAATGAAATGACTGTTGACGTGATAACACTCTCTATTTATCTTGCCCAATGTAAACATTTACACAGGATTTACCTCTTCAACAATCAACCTTAGAAATAGAAGGAAGAAATCAGTGAATGCTTTCCATCTCTGATATATCCTTCTCTCCAATCCAGACATTTGCACCTTCATTTAGCCTTTCATTGGTCTCTCTAAGATACTTGCGAAGTCCTTTGAGAACACCATTCCTTCTTTCCTTGCTTGCCTTCAACTGGGCTTCCGTGAAATCTACACTGATACGGCTGATCATGGTTGCATATGTCTCTGTGTTGAACCCCATCATGAGGGAGAGCATGTCGCCAAGCTTCAGAACCTCTTCATACATATTGCGGACAAGAAGATCTATCCTCTCCGTTTCAGAGATTGAATCCTCTATCTTCTCAGAGATGTAGGAAGAAAGGGTTTTTCCTTCGCTCTTAGCAAGCTTCTGAAGCTTATCCCTGAGATACTCATCAATACGTATTCCAACAACTATCTTCTTCATAGTCTGTCACCTCCTTGATTATTTCCTTTACAGAATCCATAAGGCTCTGTGGATTTCTCTGTATCCATTCATTCACATCCTTTCCTTCTCCAATGCGAACGGTATGAGATTGATATTTTGTGTTTCTAAGGATTTCCCTAAGTTCCTCTGTTGCTCTTATCACTGCCTCATCATTATCAAGAGCAAGGACAACATCAGTGCAGGATGATGGAATAAACGATGGAACTTTCCTCACATTCGCTACTCCTGAAATGGAGATAGTAGGCAATCCTACCGTGTAAAGAGAAAGACAATCGAAAGCACCTTCTGTGATGGCAACAATTTTTGAATTTGCTGTCCCTGGCAATCCGAATGGAAGGATTTTACCTATCTGAAGAACTCTGAAGCCATCCCTGACATATTTTCCGTTCTCTGTCTTCCTGAGAGTATAGGAAACCTCTTCTTGATATCTGTTCCTGAAGATAACGCCTGAGACATGGAAGGCTTTGCCGGTTGCCTGGCTTATCTGTTTAAGGTTTGATGCATATGCGACATCACACTGTATCGATTCAGGAAGCAGACTGAAATCAATACCTCTGAGTTTCAGATAGTTTTCAGTGAGCTTATAATCACGATTGCTGAAGACTTTTTCCGCAAACTCAAGATTCTTCTTTCTTAGGGCTTCTGATTCATCATCTCGATGTTGATTTGCTGAATGCTTTTCTTCAAAAGGTACGCCTTTCTCATTCCTCAGTTCTTCAGCTCGCTTTATGCCCTCTGAGATATCTTTAATGCCAGAAGAGAGCATGAAGTAATCAAGTGGACTTGAGCTTGAAAGATGACCACACTGCCAGCTCTTGAAGCGTCTTGTTCCCCTTATGATTTCAGTTGAAGTCTTTGCTCCACAGACCGGGCAGAGAACGTAGCAGTGTATTCCTCGTGGGTATCTTACCCTGTCATTATCACTGGGAAAATCAAGCATGTCCGATGAGAAGAGGTAATCTGAAAGGAATGCATTGAGAGCCTTGAAATCAGTCATCTCATTCCTCCGTATTACCTGACTTCGTCACACCTCTCCCCATAGGGGAGGAGGATTGTGACGACATTCTATCTATCGACCTGACAACATCTCTATCCAGGACTCTGTAGATGCCTTTGTCCTCTTCTGCGATTCCTGCTTTGACAAGACGCAAGAGGAAATTGCTCCGCCCTCTGCTGAATGTGTTATAGATGGTATCTATTGAGAATCCGAGCTCCTTCATCGTTTCTTTTGCCTCTTTCAGAGAGACTTCTTCCTTTCCTGTCTTCTGAAGAATACTGATCAAGAGTTCCTTATCCTTCTCGATTCCCTCATAGAAGGATTTCTCTGCTCGTATGAAGACAAGACTTGATGGATAGCTGCCATCAGAATCCATATCCCAGGTATCAAGAGAGACCACCTCAGAAGAGAGAAGAAGCTCTTCTGGGAGTTTTCCGTTCTTCTGTTTGTTTACTTTCAGCGAGATGATGTTATCCCTGACGATGGAAGCAATGATTGATGTGTCCATTGCACCAAAGAATGCACTGCTTCCTCTTGCCTCGCCTTTATAATCCCTGTTCTTTCCGGTGTGATGGATGATGAGGACAAATGCATTGAATGTCCTGCTGAGCTTCTTGCAGGAGAAATTGAATAGACGTGCACTTGTAGCATCATTCTCATTTCCTGAGAAATAGCAGTTAAGAGTATCGATGACGATGAATGAGGGATCCGTATGAACCTTCGCTTTTATCGCCCTTATGAGAGCTTCAGCATTCAGAGGATTATCGAGATTGAACTCGTCCTCAATAACGTAGAAGCTACCTGTATCCTCTGTTTCATCGTTCTTTGCCTTTATCCAGGCTCCGATCCTCTGTGCATTGCCATCCGCGCCTTCTCCACAGAGATAGACGACAGAACGCCGCTCATCTTCAATCCTGCTTCCGAACCATTTTGCCTGGCCTGTTGAGATGGAGAGCATCAGATCCAGTGCTATGAAAGTCTTGCCGGTAGCAGAATCGCCATAGAGCATTCCGATGCCACGCTCAGGAATCCAGTTCTTTATAAGCCATTTCTGTGATTGTTTCTTCTTGAAATACTCGTTACCATGAATGAGATGGATATCAATGGGTTTTCCTTGCATTGTTTGCTGGGAAAAGCTGAAGGGACAGGGAGAATGTGCAGGACTTGGACGGTTAGCTCTTCTCCCTGCCGGCATCTTAAAACCTTTTCTCTGGATTATTCAGCCCTTCCTTATACCTCCTTCACATCATCATCTTTATCGACTCGTCAGCTGTAACGCTCTGTGAGCGCAGCCACTTGTCAATCTCGCTTTTCTCAAAACGGAGCAGACTGCCGATCTTCTGGGAAGGAATCGTGCGGTTTGCAGCTCTCTGATATATGGCTCTCTTGGATAGTCCGATATATGCAGAAAGCTCATCGATGGTCATGAAAACCCTGTGAGGCGTATGATCTGCACTCTGATTTGATGGGGTGTTTATTACTGTCATTAGGTGTCCTCCTATGCGTTTGATACGGAAACCATAGGGGAAAAAGACAAAGCTAGCAGTCTGATTTCGGTATGAATATGGTAAAAATCAATCAGATTGCCTGATTTATAGGAAGATTATACAGGAGCCACTTGATATCCTGTGCTTCGCTGTACATCTTGTTGATTGTTCCTGGTGTGAATCTCTCAAGCGCATCATTCTTCACTATATGCGAAAAGAGAATGTCCTTATGCGGGAACATGATTCCAGAGTTTCTGATCTCCTCAGCATACAGCGAGAAGACATCGAAGAGTTCCCGGAGACTGCCTCTCCCTGAAACGATGATGTATTTATCTTTGCTGCCTTCTATTTTCTTTATGACTTCCTTTCTTTCAAGGAATGAAAGAAGGCTTATATCGTCTCCTGACTTCAGGTCGTCAATGTCATTATCAAGGAGGATGAAGAGCATCTTCAATCTGGGATTATGGATTGTCACAACGCCTGAAGGTGCCAGCATCTTCTTATGAATCCACCTGTAGATGTACGGAAGGATATTCGGAGCTATGGCAAACAGGAAAGCGATTCTCCTGGCTTTCTTGGGTGCAACTGGTTTCTTCTTTCCTCTCAGGATCCAGAAGAGCATGGAATAGGCAAAGAGCTCTGATGAAAAGCCCATATTGCTTCTGCTGTGGAGCTTCTTGTAGAAAGAAGAGAAGAATATAAGCGACTCTTCGTTGAGACCGGAAGATATCCTCTCAAGGGTATCATGCCTGATTTCACAGAATTCATCTGGATCAGGCATTGAGAGCTTATGTTCTGAATCTGACTGGATCTTTCCAAATTCTCTGAATCCATTTTCAGCAATGACAGACTCTCTCAGAATTGAATAGCAGAGACCGGTATAGCGATGATAGACAGAGCTTTGCTGAATCAATGCAGCAACCTTCTGATTGTAAATATCAGGGATGATGTTCGTTAGGTATCTTCTAAGCTTCTCAAGGTTACTAAGTTTTCTGTCAAGTGATTCCATTAACTTATAATATCGTGGATTATCCTTGTTTTTTCAATCAGAATATTTCATTGCTATGTTGCAAGTTATAGAAATGATATTGCATTATTGCGCAATTAAACACGAGGTGTTTAGAACAAGACCGAATTCAGGGAATCTGCCTATAAAATAAGCAAAACGGGAACATGAAATCATATGTTTCATTGACTGTTTGAGCAATTGGGCTGTATTATGATTATAGAAAGAGCGCCAGCAAGACGGTGGCCTCAGATTAATGGTTTATATTCCCACTCATCGATTGGCGTTCGGACGGTGGGAATTTTTGTTATCCCGGAATAGGCCGAAAAGCTCTCGGAGAACCTTCAGGAGTACAAGAATCCCTTCAAGTACTGCTTTCATCATTTCCTTCACCTCCTTTCCTGCAGTGGTTTAGGAAGATTGCTCTCCCTCTACAGGATCAGAGGCCACCGTCTGTCATCTGCTGACGACTCAGAAATCTTATCAAATCAATCAGACAGGCTTCAAGATGATTTCGGGAAGGCAATGATGTTGCTTGAAACCTTACCTATCTGCAGAAGCCTTTCCCTCACCTCATGAGTATAGTTGTCACTCATCCTCTCGCTCTGGTGTCCTACGATGAGACGGAGATTACTGTCATCTATCTGTCCTCGGAGCATCGAATTGAAGAAATGCCTCAGAGAATGAAAGTCAATGTTTCTTTCCCTCCGCTTCTCTTCAGTAATGCCGATAGCCGCTAATGCAGCATAATAGTACTTATTGATGTAGCTTCCTGCTATAGGAGTATCTGGGGATGAGTCCGACCAGAAAATTAGAGTATCCTTATGAGGATTCTTGTCTGCCATCCTTATAAGCTCTTCAGCCAGTGCCTTTGATACAGGAACGTGCCTTACTCGCTTTCCCTTTGTACTCTTGAAGCCATCAGTCTTAGCAAAGTTCTCCCTCACTGTGATGATAGCCTGATCCTCATACTCAACGTCGTTCTCAACAAACTCAATACAGTCCTTCTTGAGTGCTCTTATCTCACCCTGTCTCATGCCTGTTGTAGCTGCAAGAGCAACAGCAAGATAGATCTTCATGCTGATGCGTCCTGCAAAGCCTTCCTTTCTGAGGTATTCAAGGACAGCTTCAACCTCACTCTTGGAGGGATTCCCCTATCCTTCTGGTTGCGTTCAAGCATTAAGATATTCTGCATCGGGTTTATCTTGATCAAGCCTCTTGAGAAAGCTTCATTCAAAGGCTTCTGTACAGAAAGAATTACATTGTTGATCGTTGAGTTTGAGATGCTTCCTTCATCGATGAGAGCGATTATAACATTCTCGATATCACTCTGAGTGACTTCATCAAGTTTAAGATCCTGATTGATATGAGGCAGGAAGTTCTTTTTGAATGTTCCAAGCATATTCAGGCAGTGGTCTCTTCCTATGCTTCCCTTCTTAGTCTTGTTCTTAAGTTTGACGTAAGAAGAGTTATCGAAGTCCCAGAAGTTAAGGACATACTCAACGAAGTTATGAGACTTCACTTCCTTCTTTGTTAATCCTTTCTCGAAAGCTCTGACAGCAATAGATGCTGCAGCGCTCCTTGTGCCGATGCGTCTGAAGCCATCTTCTCCGAGACGGCCTCTAAGTACTTCAATGCTGATTCCAGGCTCATAGCACTTCTTCTCAGGGTTCCAAAACCGAACGTAATAGAACACGCCGGTAGACAGGTGTCGCTTGTAAAGCGAAAATCTGATCATCTTTACTCCTTTGGAAGTAAGGAAGCACTGAAAATTTCCAGAATTTTCGAGACCGACATGCTACATTTTATGCTACACGGCTTTATAAACAAAGCGCAATAGATAAAACCTGAACTCTATTATGTTAACTATGTAGATTACAAGACAAGTGTATAAGTTCTTTTGTATGAAAGAAATCAATTCTTAGTGCCCTTAGGAATATATAGTGATAATAATAACCATGAAAAACTAGTTGCTGAATTTATTAACTTGATACACTAAAATAAATTAGACATGGTATGGCTAGTTGATAAAATAGAATTCAGGATAAAATAAAAAAGGTATCTAATTACTTATACAGTAAGAAGATACCTTAGTGGGCGATGGCAGGATCGAACTGCCGACTTCCACGATGTCAACGTGACACTCTCCCGCTGAGTTAACCGCCCAAGCAGTGGTAAGATAGCATCTTTCAAGATACCATGTCAACAATTTTTTTACACATGCCTCATGCACTCACAAATGCCCAGATTATAGCAACTATGACAGAAGGAAAGAGGTTTGATACTCTTATATGACGATCAAGGACCATATTTATACCAAGCGCCGCGATAAGTACTGAACCAACCATCGTGAGCGCGTCTATTGCTTCTGCTGTCATAATAGGCCTGATCAAACCAGCAAGGAGTGTTACAAGCCCTTGGATAATCACTACAGGTATGAAAGAGAAAACACATCCCTTACCATGAGAAAGTGTCATCAGCAAAACAAGTATCAGGTCCAGAACAGACTTAGCAAAAAGAACAGAGCTATCGCCATACAAACCTTCATTTATAGGTCCCAGCACTGCCATAGCTCCTATTGATACTACCAGAGATGCTGAAACGAACCCATTCACAAATCCATTATCATCATGGCTTCCTGTCTTCTGCTTTAGCCACTCACCAAAGCCTGTCATATGCTTTTCTATATTCAAAGCTTCTCCAATAAGACCACCAATCGTCAATGAAGATACAAGCATCACAGACCCCGCCGTGGAAAAACCTGAATCAGTAAAAACAAGCATCTTTGAGACAGTTCCAGCAATTCCAATGAAAAGAATTGAAAGACCACATGCTATAAGAAGCGTCTCCTGAAAACGTGATGAGAATCTTCTCCCTACAAGGAGTCCTATGACTCCCCCTACAACTATACACGCACCATCAACGATAGTACCAAGACCCGGCATATTAACCTCTGAAACCGATTCTTTGTACCACGAATAAAGATTTAGGACTACTTACAGCAGAACTTTTTCTCCTAAAAGACGAAGAAAAGAGGTGATATCATTTTCGTTAATCTCTTTATCATCGACAACGGAGGAACGAAGAAGCCTGATAAGACCACCTGAGATGAATTTAAGCATAACCAAGTTTATCTTATCATCCATATCAAGGCCCATCACAATCGAAAAGATTATCCTCATCCTTTCATCGAACAAGCTGAAGAACTCATCAAGCAATCCCGCGCGCTCCATGCTGATTACCAGCTCAGATTCTCCCAGAACTTTCGTGAATCTCTGCCAGAAGGAGGCTCCTGAACGTAAACCACCAGCTCTTATTTCTTCAATCAGGCTATCGAGAACATAGCATGTATGCTTCAAAAGAATGTCCTCTTTGGATGAGAAGTGCCTATAATACGAAACACGCGACACTCCAGCCACTGTTGTAATATCAGTAATCGAAATTCTGTCAAGACTATCCTTTCGCAGAAGTTCAATCAAAGCTGTTGCAATTCTTTCCTCTGCAGCCGTTTCCTCGGACATATCCTCTCCCTGAAGTGCATTTTACCATGACAATAATAATCAAACAATAAAAAACATGTTCAGAATCATTCTTTTCTTACCATATTTAAAAACCATTACATCTACACAGTATCTTTGCCAAACTTCAACTTTGATACCATATAATCCAATTTAAGGAGTTAGAAATGGCACGAACAAAAATAATGACAGCCGCTTTGATAGCACTTGTAGCACTCCCATTGGGAGCTGCAGATATTCCGTCCTATATTCCAACTATTTCCGTTTCTGGAACAGCAGAAGTATCGATGCAGCCTGATACAGCCAGCTTTGATATAACCGCATCATTTGTTGAAAACACAACGGAAGAAGCAAGAGCAAGAACATCACAGATGATCAACAGTGCTGTCGAAATTCTTACAAGTGAATTTGAGGTGATAGAGGATGACCTATCATCGACATATATCTCATGCTATCCTGAATATCAGTGGAAAGATGATGAGAGAGTGCTTGTCGGACAGAGAGCCTCACAGACACTGAGCGTCAAGCTTCATGATCTCGATATCATCGGAGATGTATACCAGCGCCTGATGAGTCTTGATGGCATATCACTCTCAGATGTCTCTCTGGACAAAGCTGACAAAAGCTATGAATACAGAGAAGCCAGAATGAATGCCGTCCAGGATGCATATAATAAAGCAAGTGCATATGCAGAAGCTGCTGGCGTGAAAATAGGTTCTGTCCTCTCAATATCAGATGGCTCGTCATATGCCGCGCCGCTTTACAGGTCTGCAAATCTCATGCTTGCTTCAGCAGAAGCTGCCACAGCGGACTCTATCCCGACAGAGTTCTACACAGGCGACATTACAGTCTCTGCCAATGTCTCAATAGTTTACGCAATTGCGGAATAAACCATCTGTAATCCAAACTTACTAAAATACGTTAACCCACATACCTCTTTGTGTTGTATACTGTTATCATGATTCGAAAAGCAAAGTTCAGAGGTATGTGGTATCCTTTTGGAAGCCGTGATAACGAACTCATCACGGGCTCACTTTCCTCAAACGGAAATCTCTGTGCAGCCATACTGCCACACGCTGGACTCTATTACAGCGGAGCTTTAATCAGATCATTTTTCGAGAAGATTGACAAGAAACGAGTGAAAGTACTCATCATCTCCCCTTCGCATTATTATGCACTGCCAGCGGGTGCGATCATCACATCGGATTTCACTTTCTCAGAAACACCATTTCGAGATGTACCAACATGCAAAGCTGCAATCAGTGGCAGTATCATTAATGATGATGTGATACAGCAGGAACACGGCATAGAGATGTTTCTTCCTTTCATAGGCAAGAAAGGTAACATGAGTGTAAGCTATGCAGTTATAAGCAGTCTGCAAAATGCCTCAGACGCAAAGGAAATAGCAGAGAAAATTGCAAAGATTGTTGATACTGAAACCGCGCTTATAGCCTCTTCCGACTTCACGCATTATGGCCCCAGATTCAACTACTTTCCATTTGGACAAAATGCCTTGAAAAAGGTTGAACAGCACGACTCAGAAGCTGCAAATCTGCTTGCAGAGAATAAAGGAGAAGAAGCATACAGGGCATATTGCCATTCAACTATCTGTGGCATAGCACCCGCATCCATCGTTGCAGAGGTCGCAAGGATAAAAGGCTGGCAAGGCTCATGCGGCCCCCATGCGACATCGCTTGACGGGAAGGAAAAGGATGAGAACTTCGTCTCATACCGTACAGTGTTCTGGAGGAAAAATGAATAAGAGAGAAAAACAGCTTCTTCTCAGCGCAGCAAGAACATCGATTGAGACATATTTCTCAGGAGAGAAGATGGAAATCATCGAGCTTGGCATCAGACGTGGTTCGTTCGTGACACTTCAAGAAGATGGTGAGCTACGAGGGTGCATTGGCTACATGACTGGCATAGATGATCTCTATAGACAAGTCGTCTCGCTTGCTCGTGAAGCAGCTTTCAATGATTACCGTTTTCCCCCACTGAGGAGAGATGAACTGGATTTGATTACAATAGAAATCTCTGTCCTGACAGAACCAAAAGCCATCGATAGCTTGCAATCATTCAAGCTCGGAGAAGACGGAATCATCATGACACTGAACAATCAAAGAGCTGTCTATCTTCCCCAAGTTGCCATTGAGACAGGATGGAATAAAGCAGAACTATTAAGTTCCCTGTCCCGAAAAGCGGGGCTACCCCCAAATGCATGGCAAAACGAAAATGCTTCCTTCATGACATTCAATGCGGAGGTCTTCAGTGAAAGCAACTTGTGATTTCTGTTTCCGTGAGTGCACAATCGAGGAAGGTAAAACAGGATGGTGCCACGCGAGAAAATGCAAGGATGGCAAGCTAACAAGCCTCGCCTATTCCGCTATGCCTGCTATCGCTATTGACCCAATTGAGAAAAAGCCTCTCTATCATTTTCTGCCAGGCAGCGTCACACTCTCATTTGGAGCGTCCGGTTGCAACTTCAACTGTGATTTCTGTCAGAACTGGCAGCTAAGCCAACGACATGAAAACGGAGAGAAAGTCAGCATATCAACACCATCCCTATATGCGAAAAGCCACAACATACCTTCCATAAGCTACACATATTCAGAACCACTTGTCTGGCAGGATTGGATGATTGAAAGCGCTGAAAATGCAACAGAGCTTGGAATAAAAAATGTGATGGTCTCCAATGGTTCTTTCAGCAAAAGCGCACTGGAACGTACACTGCCTTGGCTTGATGCATTCAATATCGATTTGAAAGGCGATGAGACTTTCTACAGGAACATCTGCCATGGAGAGATGAAGCCAGTAATCAATGCAATTGAAACGATAGCAGAGAGAGGCAAGCACATCGAAGTGACTACAATGCTTATAGAAGGCATACATGATGAAGCTATGATTGAATTCCTCGGCAAAGAACTGAACGCAAGAGATATCAAAGTCTGGCATCTTTCTCGATTTTACCCTCAATATAAAATGAATAATTTAAAACCTACTTCGGAATTATATTTGAACAAGATGATTCAAATTGCCAAGGAAAGTAATATTCCATACATCTACGCAGGCAACAGCGTGCTTAAGAATGAAACACGCTGTCCATCCTGTGGCAAAGTCATAAGAGAAAGGCCCGGTGAAATCATACAAGACGGCAGATGCAAGTATTGCGGCAATGCAATATACGGGGTGTGGAAGTAGTAATCATACAGCGATACTCTTGCCATTCAAGCTACTTGCGAAGGCTAAGAGTTCATCACGAAGAAGCAAATCACCATCATCTATCTTGCAATCATCTGGAAGACAAAACCACATTGCATCCTTATATGCACCCTTGCACTTTGCATTTATCTTCCGATGGACATGTTTCGAATAGAGCGTCACTTCGATATTCCCGCTCTTTTCCGAGAAGAACTTCGAAAATGAGGCGGTCTCTGGCATTATCCCCAATTCATCATGAACGGCTCTGGAAGCTGCGCTTTCAGCGTTTTCATTGCCCTTCAGCTCTACAGTCGGAATAGCATATGAGTAGACTCGTCCAAGGAGAGAATCATATGTGCGTCTTGCAAGAAGCACCCAGATACTGCCATCAGCATCTTCAGTCCAGTAAAGGGTACCAGCGATTCGATATACGATGTTATCAGCGATATTGTTTAGATTCATTGCGTTCTCCTTTGTTTTTAAGTTAATACTGAAATACGTGAAGAAGGGTGTACTATCGATGTAGTTTCATGTGATTTGCATGGGCAAGCCATGCCAATTCATGCTAATCTCAGGTTATGAAATTTCTGATTGCATCCGATATACATGGAGCAAAAGCTCCCGCAGAGAAGATAATGGAGCTCTTCAATTCCGGGGATTATGATCTCCTGCTCCTTCTAGGCGATCTCCTATACCACGGGCCAAGAAACGATCTGCCAGAGACCTATAATCCGAAAGCTGTCATAAAAGTGCTTTCCGCTCTCGATGGCAAGATACTTTCCGTGAGAGGCAACTGTGAAGCCGAAGTCGATCAGATGGTATTGCCATTTCCAGTCCTCTCTGAATGTGCAATGGTCTTCGCTGACGGATGCAAAATCATGATGACGCATGGACATCTGCACACACCTGAGAAGCATCCAAGCGGCATCGATGCATTCTTCTTAGGCCATACGCACATACCAGTGCTGGAGAAAAAAGATGGTGTCATCTACCTCAACCCCGGCTCTGTGTCATTGCCAAAAGGAGGATTTCCACCAAGCTACGCGGTCTGGGACAACGGCAAGATAAATGTCTATGAACTATGGACAGGAAAAAGCTTTCTCACTTTCCCTGAGGAATCGTGAGCGTCACGATAACAGTACCATCAGCTTCTTTTATTGAAATACTTCCATTGTGCAGTTCCATGATCTGATAAGCAATCGGGAGCCCCAATCCAGAACCACCAGCAGTGCGGGACTGATCACCGCGTGCCCATGGTTCGAAGAACTGGGGAAGCGGCGATGGAAGATGGCCTGAGTTAGTGATAATGATATGGATATTCTCTCCATCTCTGAGGATATCAACGGAAGGCTCTTTCTCAGAGTCTTTATAAGAAGATGCATTAGTAAGCACTTCCGCTATCGCACGTCCAAGCAATTCAGGATCAACCTCCGCTGTCACATCACAGTCAGGCAACGTACAAGCTATGTTGATATTCCCAGCTGTCTCCTCTACAAGAGAGCGGATAGATACTTCAGAATAGTTGACCGTGGCATCAGGCGAAAGAAGATATGAATAGTAAGCGACACTACGTATGCGACTCATCAATGTATCATTCTCATTCTTCATGCTCAGGAGAAGATCCTTATCCAGGGAGAATACACCATCAAGTGCGCCATTTATCAGTATATTAAGGCTTGTAACAGGCGTATTCAGATCGTGAGATATATTTCTGATCCATTCCTTTCTGGATCTCTGGTGTCTGGAAAGGTCCTTGCCAAGCACCGTGATTGATTCAGCAATCTCAGACATCTCTTCTGTATTCTGCTTTGGGATGTCGACATCGAAATAGCCCTTCGAGAGATCAGAAAGAGCGCCTTGTATCTCTTTGACGCTCTTTGTGTTCCAGCGCGAAACTAAAACCGCCAGAATCGCTGAAACAATCAATGCAAATGGCAGAGATACACAGAAAGCAAGGAGAAGACTACGCGCGACATACAACGTCGGAGAGTAGAAATCAATCCTATAGACAAGGACATCTATATATCCAACAACTTCATCGTTGATGACAATCCTGATAGTACCTGCGATATCCTGGTCTGCAATGATTGAAGGAAGAGAGACAAGTAAATCCTCATCGGAAGAAGACCGGTTAATCTGCGAAGAGACAGGAATCATCGTGTCAGAGAATGTCCGTATAGACAAGTCATACTTAGGGCTGGGGATATCTACATCGACATAGTTGATTGAGTTCTGATAGGAAAGCTTGAGACGGCTATCTGAAATCTGCGGGAAGGCCATGCTGCGTCTAGCTTCCGGGCTTGGCATCTGCTCACCTGCTGGAGACATTCCCAGAGAAAGCACAAATCGCCCATCCCGGTCCCTCAAGAGCAAGCCTGAGATACGTTCCGATGTCTGGGATACCATCATCCTCATCACATTGTCATTTTCAGCATCGTCCAAGTCTCTGAGATTGCTAATGGAAGCTTTCAAAGAGGATATGAACTCTTCAAAAACTATATTCTTCCAATTGCGTGCAGCCTGCCAGTTGCCAACGAACAGCACGCAGCACTGGACTAAGATGACAGCGAAAGCAATCAGGATAATAGCAAGGAACAAACGGACAAACTGATGACGCATTATCAGGCCTTCTTGCCAGAGAAGCGATAGCCATAACCACGGACAGTATCAATCCATGAACCCGGCTTAAGCTTAGCTCTTATATTCTTTATATGCGTGTCAACAACCCTCTCATAGCTCTCGAAACTATAATCAAAGCACTCTTCAAGAATCTGAGCACGTGTGATCAGATTAGGTGAATTCGAAGCAAGATAGAAAACAATGCGCCATTCAGCAGCTGTAAGCGCAATCGGCGAGCCATTGATAGAGAGAACATGCTCATTGTCATCAATCACCATCGTGTTATCACCATCATGGTATTTATAGACATTATCTCCCATATTGCTGTCCAGCTCATCGATTCTGCGGAACAGCGCCTGTATCCTCAGTACAAGCTCCTTCGGACTGAATGGCTTGGAGATATAATCATCAGCACCAAGCTCAAAGCCTAGAATCCTGTCAGATTCCTCAGTTCGCGCTGTGAGAAAGATCACAGGAAGCTTAGGATAGCGCTGCTTTACTTCCTTTACGAACGAAAAGCCATCACCATCGGGAAGCATCACATCCTGAATCAGAAGATCAGGCACACGATTCTCGAAAGCTGTCCTGACCTCCTCGATATTCCGCTGTCCTACGGCTTCATAGCCAGAAATTGCAAGATATTGCACGACTCCATTCCTGATTACATCATGGTCTTCAACGATATATATCAGCTTCATGCTTTTGAGTTTCCCGTAATGTGTTGCACTTGGCAATAAATGAAGGAAAAACTTCACATGAAAAACAGAATATGAAAGCAGAAGCTTCACCTGTGGAAGCTTTCAGGCTATCATCATTTGAAATGAAACGGAAAAAGCCCGGGGACATCATCCTGATTCTCATTTATATCACGTTATTCACATTGTCTCTGGTGTTCTATCCGGGCAAAGGGGATACGCTGTTAGTAGAAACAGAAACTGGCAGCTATGCCTACGCGTTAAGCGAAGATGGTGTACACAGCTTCACAGGCCCATTGGGCATCACGGAAATAGAGATAAAGGATGGTAAAGCCAGAGTCATATCATCGCCATGCAGGAACAAGATATGCATTGAGTCAGGATGGGCAGAGACTCTCTGCTGCCTACCCAACCGCGTCACAGCGATAACAACAGGAAACGAAGGAGAAGTGGATGCAATCTCAGGATAGAATCAGCCGTTTAGCAGCCCTGTCGCTTCTATTGAGTGCAATAGAACTTTTCATACCTCGTTTCGTGCCATTCTTCAGAATCGGACTGGCTAATATACCATTGCTGATGGCACTCAACCTAGACCTGCAATCATATCTGCAGTTAGCACTCCTCAAAGGAATAGGAACAAGCCTGATATCAGGCAATCTGTTCTCAGTCTTCGCTCTTATCTCAATTTTGCAGTCACTGTGCTCGGCGCTGTGCATGAAAGCTGTGAAGACCATCTTCCGTGAACAAATATCCGTATATGGTATCTCTGTGGCAGGAGCTGCCGCCAGCTCTATCACTCAGATAACGCTCGCCGCACTATATGCAGGACAGGGAACACTTACATTCCTTCCAATTCTTCTTGGACTATCGCTGCCTTCATCAATTATCACAGCACATCTTTCGCGCAAAATTCCTGAACCATCCTACAGCTTAATCGAACAAGAAAGCGAGAAGCCATCAACCTCGTTGATAGCACTTCTTGTTGTAACAGGCTGCGCCATGATGATGACAGAGAACATCATTCTGATTCTATTATCATGCATAGCCGCTTTCACGCTGCAGAAGCGCGCCGGGCGCAAGATCCTCTTGAAACCACACGCCCTGATGCTGCTTTTCATGCTGCTCTCATCAGTTATCACTCCACATGGGAAAGTGATAACCACTATATTTTCACTGCCCATCACTGATGGGGCTATCATAAACGGGCTTGCCAAAGGCTTAAAGCTCTCTGGTGGTATAGCCCTCTCACAGGCATTTTCCGTATTTATTAAGCCTGGCAAAGGAATTATCGGAAAAACTGTAGCAACCTTCACAATGCTTTTAACAGCATATAGGTCATCAACAGGAAGCATCTGGCAACGATTCCTCACAGCCCTCAAGACAAATCCACCATCAAATCCATCTAAAACAGCAATTAATGTTCCAATTTTCACATTATATGGCATTTCAGCGATTATTATTGCATTTTGCATTGCTGATTGCGTCTTTTTCTGAAAGCATATACAGTTATTTCTGTCATAGTAATTGACACTCGATGCTGTTTTTACTATAAATCTTTATCGATAAGAAAGGAGCAATTTATGGCAGAAGTCAATGAACTTTTCCCTGGACAGCTTGAACTCCAGGAGATGATTGAGAGAACAAAACGTGCCCAGCTTATCTTTGCAAACTATCCGCAGGAGAAGGTTGATGAAATCTTCCGCGCAGCAGCAATCGCAGCTAACAATGCACGTATCCAGCTTGCTATCGATGCAGTCGAAGAAACAGGCATGGGAATCATCGAAGACAAGGTAATCAAGAATCATTTCGCAGCAGAGTATATCTTCCATAAGTATAAGGATGAGAAGACCTGCGGAATCATTGAGAACGACAAAGCTTTCGGCATCGAGAAGATTGCAGAGCCAAAGGGAGTTATCTGCGGAATCATTCCTACAACAAACCCGACTTCTACAGCCATCTTCAAGTCGCTCATTTCACTCAAGACAAGAAATGCTATCATCTTCTCACCACATCCAAGGGCGAAGAAGTGCACATGTGATGCGGCTAGAATCGTACGCGATGCAGCAGTTGCTGCTGGAGCTCCAGAGGATATCATCGGTTTTATCGAAGAGCCTACAATGGAGAAGACAGATTATCTGATGAAGCATCCTCTCATCAACCTGATTCTTGCAACAGGTGGCCCAGGAATGGTCAAATCTGCATATTCATCAGGAAAGCCAGCAATCGGCGTAGGTGCTGGAAACACACCAGCACTCCTCGACAAGAATTGCAATATCAAGATGGCAGTCGCTTCAATCCTTATGTCCAAGACATTCGACAACGGTGTTGTCTGTGCATCTGAGCAGTGTGTCATCGTACACAAGGACATCTACTCAGAAGTGAAGAAGGAATTCAAGGAACAGGGCGCACACTTCCTGACAAAAGAAGAGCTCGCTCTTCTCGAACCGATCATTCTCGATCCAAAACGCGGTTCCGTGAACCCGAAGATTGTTGGTCAGCCGGCTTTCAAGATTGCAGAGATTGCAGGTTTCAAGGTTCCAGAGTCCACAAAGGTTCTCATCGGAGAGGTAAAGAGAGTCGCTGCAGATGAGCCATTCGCACACGAGAAGCTTTCACCTGTCCTTGGCATGTACTCATGCAACAATTTCGGCGAAGGCGCTTCAATGGCAGCAGATCTTATCGCGCTTGGTGGATTCGGACACACATCCGTTCTCTACTGCGATGAAAAAGAGCAGGACAAGATTGATGCTTATGGCAAGGCTGTCAAGACAAGCAGAATCCTAATCAACATGCCAGCATCACAGGGCGCTATCGGAGACATCTATAACTTCCGCCTCGAGCCATCCCTCACGCTTGGCTGTGGAAGCTGGGGCAACAACTCCATCTCTGAGAACGTCGGTCCGAAGCATCTTCTCAACATCAAGACAGTAGCAGAAAGGAGGGAAA
>JADIMT010000032.1 GCA_017694595.1 Candidatus Ornithospirochaeta stercoripullorum
GGAATGAAAACTGGAAAAGCAATATGAGCAACGAAAGCAATGTTACAATAAGCTGGGCTGGAGAAACGCAGTGATAGTTACAATGCAATAATCATGATGGGGCGTCGCAAAAAAGAGGCGCCTCTTGTTTAGCCTCACATTGATATTGATTTTGTACGAAAGGTTTGTTTCTCAACTGTCTTATACTGATTCTACATAATATAAACACAAATGCTTTTTTTTCTCTTCATGAAAACACTGTTACCTTATTAAGTAACAGGAGGCAGTTGATATGAAAAGAAAAACAACAGGAATCGTAGCGATTCTTCTGATTGCATCAATGACTCTGTGGGCTGCTGATACCTCGGAGCTGAGGGGAAAATTCACAGATAGTCTTGCAAACGGTAATCTAGAGGAAGCTATCAGCAATTATGATGAGATGGTTTCTCAGGCTGGAAAGGATTATCAGAAGGCTCAGAGAAGCTATGAGAAAGCACTTGAAGCAGGCAATAAACCAAAGGCGATGGAAGCATGGCGTGACATGCATTCTTCTTACTATATGGCAATGACACGTGACGAGACTGATGACATGCTCGCTCTCATTCTGGCAGAAGATGAAGATGCTAGGATTGAGGACGCTAAATGGCTGGAAGCGAACAGCAGGTACTACAGTCCATCAATTACATATGAGTGGTCATCATCCGGCGATAACTACAGCTTCAGCTATTCATCTACGAGTTCTGTGATTCCGGGCGAGTCTATCATTCTTCCAGATAAAGATGATATCCGCGTGTCAAGTGCAGCTGGTATTCTCTCTGGCTGGGGTATCACTCCTGATGAAGTTACTTATCAGCCGGGCGAGACTATTGCAGCACCTCTTACAGACCAGACACTTTATGCTATCTGGACGACAGAAGTTGTCTTCAAGGATTCTGTGACAGGCATGGAGTCTACGATTAATGATGTAGCTGATGGTGATTTGATTGATGTCCCGGCATTGACGGAAGAAGATGATTCATTCGTCTTCGCTGGCTGGGTTGACAGGTCTACAGGTGAGTACATCGCACCCGATGAGACAGAGTTCGAGCTTGAAGGAAATGGAGCTGTCTTTGAAGCGCTGTGGAAGAATGCAGAGCTTTCAGATCTAGAGGCAAAGCATTATGCTATCGATTCTCTGCCAGTGAACACGCAGGTAGATCTGACATTCGTTATCGCTAATAACGGAACAGAGAATCTGAAGAATGTTAAGATTGAATGCACTGGCGATGAAAGTCTTTCTGTACTTAGTGGCAATGGCTCTGTCCGCATGGTAGGAGCAGGAGACAGTGTCACCCTGACAGGATTGAGGGTCGTTGGAACAGAAGCAGGTGAGCATATGCTCCATATTTCTGCAACAGACCGCGATGGTGATAGCTGGAGCACTGACTTCACAGTCACTGTTGTATAAACTAGGTTTTTTGCAAATGTCCGAGGGTAAGACCCAGCCCCCGGACATTTTTTTTGATTAGAAAGTAAGTCCTTTTAAAGCTTCTACAGAATTCTCGATTGCTTCTGGAATGGAGGCTCTGCCTTCGAATGCTTTCATATCCTTGAAACCTGTTCCTGTGATAAGCACTACAACTTCTGCATCCTCTCCAAGTACAGAAACAAGATGATCTCTGTCCTTTTCAAGCGCTGCGTAAGCTGTGGCAGCCGCAGGCTCTGCGAGGATGCCTGCTCCCTTTGTGAGAGTAAGCTGGGCATCGAGGATAGCGCTATCTGGAACAGTGACAGCCCAGCCTCCTGATTCCTTTACCTTCTTTGTGGCCATACGTCCATTGGCCGGTAAGTCTACAGAGATGGAATCTGCGCGAGTGGAAGCCTTTACGGCGCGATAATCATCATTTTCGATGGCTCGTGAAATTGCATCGGATTGTTCTGACTGGCAGGCTATCAAGCGGGGTACTTTCTCAATGAGTCCCGCACGTTTCAGATCTTCAAAACCTTTAGCGACACCGCCGATGATGCACCCATCACCGACAGGTACATAGATTGCATCAGGGACTTTTCTGCCCATCTGCTCAAAGAGCTCAATCGAGACGGATTTCTTTCCTTCGATTGTCATTGGGTTATAAGCAGTATTCCTGTTTATGCCTCCATGCATCTTTGTGTATTCTATAGAGAGCGCGAAAGCATCATCATAGCTGCCTTTGACAGGCACGACATGAGCGCCATAGAGAACGCTCTGCATCAATTTGTTCAGCGGTGCTGAAGCTGGCACAAAGAGGAGGATGTCGAGCCCCATCGCTGCTCCGACAGCTGAAGCGGCGGCGCCTGCGTTGCCTGTGGAGGCTAGGACAATACGCTTCTCTCCTAAAGCTTTTGCCTGAAGCGCGACCTCGTAGCTTGCCCTGTCTTTGAAGGAACCTGAAATGAGCTGGCTATCCAGCTTGAGAGATAGGCGTGGCATGTTAAGCTTTTCAATCAATCTTTCAGGTCTCATCAATGGCGTGATGCCAATAGGGAATACATCCTTGCCGTCCGAAGGATATGGATAGAAATCATCAGGTGTCAGATGTTCTTTTTCTCTCGCTTTTCTCAATACTTCATCATCTAGCACTACTTCAAGGTTGCCATATGGAAAATGCGTTCCATCATTTTTCTTGCTGCATTCAGGACATTGATACATCAGCTCTTCTGTCATGAAGACTCTGCCGCAATCGGAACATTTATAATGGAATCTCATGTTATCTCCTCAAAGGGAATGCCGGCAGGAGCCGGCACTCTTTCAGTTGTCAATCATCTCGTTGAACTCTGTGATGAGCTTGTCAATCTTGTGCGTAAGCTTAGGAATAGCTGTCCAGTAGTTCCTGTCGTACCACTGTCTGTTGAGCTCTTCGTAAGTCTTTCCTTGCTGTTCAACCCATGTGTAGTACTTAAGGTTGTGGATTCTAAGCCTGTCGTAATAGCCTAGTTCAAGCGCGTTGTCGATTCCCTGATGCAGCAGTGATGAAGCGTGGACTTTTGCGGCTTCTGTCTTTGTGAATGGACCCTGCTCATCAGTTAACTCTTTCAGACGTGATGTGTACATGACTGTGCTATCTGTAAGGATTGTGAAGACTACATCATCTTCTTCCATCTCATAGTATTTAGCCATCTTGATAGCGGAAAGCATATTGCCGATACCTGAGATTCCGAAGAGAGCGAGGTTCTCGATGTCCTGGTCGCTGACACCGATTGATGCAAGATATTCTTTGCCTTCATTCTCATTGAAGAGGCGATAGATATCCATGCAGTCCTGATCGTCGATGGAGAGGACCATGTCAGTATTCTTCACATTGTGAATCCATGGAACATGCTTGTCTCCAATGCCTTCGATTCTGTGTGCGCCGAATCCATTTCTGAGAAGAGTGGGGCACTGCAGAGCTTCTCCAGCTCCTATCTTTATTCCAGGATATACATGCTTGAGATGGTCTCCAGCTGCAAGTGTTCCACCAGAACCTGTGGAAGAAGCATATGCTCTTACATTCTCTCTCTTTATTCCCAGCTCTTTAAGAACTTCTAGTATTGCGGATCCTGTCACTTCATAATGCCAGAGATAGTTCTCGAACTGCTCGAACTGGTTGAATATTACAATATGATTACCTCTCTCATCATTCAGTTCATGGCATTTATCGAAGATTTCCTTTACGTTTGATTCACAGCCAGGCGTTGCGATGATCTCTCCAGCTACTGTCTTGAGCCAGTTGAACCTTTCCTGAGACATATCCTCAGGCAGTATAGCGATGCTGCTGCATCCAAGAAGAGCGCTGTTGTATGCGCCTCCTCTGCAGTAATTGCCTGTCGACGGCCATACAGCTTGCTGTTCTGTTGCATCGAAGTTGCCAGTCACAAGGGCAGGAGCCAAGCATGCATATGTGGCGCCTACTTTATGTACTCCGCAAGGGAACCACTTTCCAGCCAATGCGATGATTCTGGCTTTTGTGCCTGTAATGCTTCTTGGAATTTCAATATAATTGACACCGCCGAAACCGCCACCAGTTTCCTTCGGTTCGTTGTGCCAGTTGATTCGGTAGAGGTTGAGCGGGTTGACATCCCAAAGTCCTACGTTTTTCAATCTCTCTTTTACATCTGCGGGGATGAGGGCTGGATCTTTCATCTGGGCAAATGTTGGAAGTTTGATGCCTTTCTCTTTGCATCTTGCAGCGTTCTTAGCAATTATGTCATTCTTCTTTCTGAGTTTTATAAGCATACTGCCTCCTGCATTTGAGTATATAGGTAATCTTCAAAATGTAAAGGTAATACTGAGGATTATCGCAAAAAGTAGAAGATATTTTATCTATTTCGTGAATCTTCCGTTTCCAGTTCTTTTCAACCTCGGATTTTTTGCAGCCCGTTTGAAGAGAGCTTCTACCTGAGAGCCAAGCCTATCATAGCCCATTTCTGCTTTGAAGAGCTTCTCAAGCTCTGATTTCGTGACAGTCTTCTCAGCATTCTGGATGATGTATTCCAGGCAGTTTACAGCTTCTTCCGTCGGTATTTGATAAGAATATCGTATCTCGCTTTCAGGTGTTGGCCTGAAGGAATCATCCTCATTGTTGCTATGGAACAACCGCTCTCCTTCATCTTCAGTGATTTGAACAGGCAGGGAAGAAGCTACTGCATCGAAAACAGGCAATATTCTAGAACCTACTTTCTTCAAAGAGAAAGATGAGATGACTCTTTTATAGAGAAGGCTTTCCAGTATAGGGCCTTCTGTTTCAATAGTCTTTAGCATCCTCGCTTTGATTTCTTCATTCATAGCGCCTGAGATGATTTCCTCAGGTGTCACATTGATAGTATCAAGTTCAACAACTGTATATTCCCTTTTCTCTGCCATATCATGATTCTACAACTCATTTCTACATGACACAAATAAAACCCGTCACGTGTGTTTTGTTATGATGATTCACCGTGAAAAAGAAAAGGACAATCGCTTATCTCTAAGCAATTGCCCTTTGCTTTAATGCTCCCCCGGAGGGATTTGAACCCCCGACAGGGTGGTTAACAGCCACCTGCTCTACCGACTGAGCTACAGGAGAATATGTTCTTTCGAACGAGTAAGAGACTACACTTTCTCTAAATTTATGTCAACAGTATTTAAGATTCATTTGAACTGTTTTTTTCACTTTTCTCTTTTTTGTGATACAGCTCCTTCAATAGCGTGTAGATGATTGAGAAGACAGGGACAGCAAAAAGCATGCCCCAGATGCCTAGAAGCGAGCCTCCAAGCGTTACTGCAATAAAGACATAGACAGAAGGAACACCAGTTGTGCTTCCCACGACTCTTGGATAGATCAGATCGCCTTCAAGCTGTTGCAGCACGATTATGAAGATAAGGAAGAACAATCCTTTCCACGGTGAGATTACAGCAATCATGAATGCTCCTATGAGAGCGCCTATGACGGCTCCATACATAGGAATGAGTGCCATTACTCCTGTGAGTACTCCGATAGTAGGAGCGTACGGGAATCGGAAGATGAGCATTCCAATAAAGCATAAGATTCCTATGATGAGAGCCTCTGTTACCTGTGCTGTAATGAATCTGGAGAAGGCTGTAGCGCTGATGGAAGCTACATGTGAAAGTTTCGCTGTACGCTCATTTGGGAGGAATAGCGATAAGACTTTCAGCAAATGTCTCTTGAGCATCTCCTTGTTGAGTATGAAGTAGATTGCAAAGATGAACGAGACGAAGAACACTACTGTCTTTGCTATCAAAGAAACTATGGTCGAGAGCGTGAATGAGATTATCGAGGGTGTGAATTCATTGATTCTCCTCTCAATTGCATCAGCTAGCGTGAGAAAGCCTGAATCAGCGTTATCGACAAGCTGGTTGAGTATTGGAATACCTGAGATATCCATCTCTTTCCAGAAATGGCTGCTGTCGGCAAATTCCCTCAGTGAGGAAATCAGAAGCATTATGGCTTTCCATAGTTCAGGAATAACGAGGATAATCACGAAAGCAGCTAGCATGATGAGCAGAATCAAAGCTGTGAACAGCGCAATGACCCTGCTGTGATGGCTGATGAAATCAAAGCGGGCTGAACGCAGTCTTCTTTCCAGAAATGATGTTGGCATATTCATGATGAAACCTATCACAATACCGCCGATGACGGGCGAAAGAACAGCTGAGGCTTTATCTTCAAGCCATGGAATCGTTGTCTTGTAATTCCAGATGAATGTAATAATTGCTGCAAACGCTATTCCTAGCAGCAGATATGTAATAGCATCCCGTTTCTTCATATCTTAAGATAATTTAGAGGAACTGCCATTAGTTTGCAAGTTGGAACTGTTGATGCTCTCTGCATTATCAAAGCGACGATGCTGCGATTCTGATGCTGCTGTATGCGTCAGTTATATATGATTTCTGGCCGTTCAATGCAATTGTGCCTTCAGCTTTTGCCCAGATTTCTACAATCTCGCCTTTGATGGGGCGGAGATCTTCACGCATGCGGAGCTGTGCAACGGGCGTGAGAGTGAGATGACACATGCCATTTTCTTCATCGATGACAAATGATTGGGCTATGCGCTTGATCTCGCAATGGCCAAGCTTGATGTATGTGCCATTGCAGAACGCAGCATTATGCATATCCGAGGAATCGGAGATGAACACTGCCTGATTTTCTGTGTTGACGCTCACTTCAAGTATTCTTCTTTTTATATTCCCTCTATGCCTTGTCCATGTGACAGAGCCAAAGCTCTCATCAGAGAAGCGTGAGATGCTATCTCCAGTGAATAAAACGCCGTCTGCTTTCATCGGAGTGTACTTTGTAATATACGTGAATGACTTCCTCTCTTTCTCTGTAGCAAGACTTGAAAAACATTCATCAGATGAACTGTGATGGAGCGTGATGTCAGCTTTGAGTCCAATCTCTCCTGACGGAAGCGCTAGAGATGGTGCAGTGATAAGAACCCTGTGCTTTGCTCCACGCCGCAGTATCGAGATGGTCATTGATTGATTGAAATATGTCAGACTGCTGTCTTCGGCAGGGGAGAGCGATGTATTTCTTTTCCCCTTGCTTCTCTCGATTGATTTCACAGCGACAGCTTCTTTTCTTGCCCAGTCAATGCATGAGATTGTATAGACTGACAATAGACCAAGATCCATGCAAGCCGCAACCACAGTCAGCTCTTTTGATTTATCGGAACACGAGACAATATCAAAGCTGCGTCTGAGTATTGAACTGCCTTGCTCTTTACGTTCATATTCCCATACAGGATGCCAGCTCCAGCCTTCCTGAGTGCTTTCTGTGATGATTGTTCTTTCAGTTGTCTCACTCTGCATGTGTAGAAGTATAGCAGGAAAAAGAAAAAGCGGCAGTCGTCCTGCCGCTCCTTCGGAAGTTCTTGGATCACTGTGCTCCGATAACCTCTGAGATGAATGTGTTGAAGAAGTTATCAACAAAGCTGTCAGAGGAGAGGAGGGTTGTATTGACATCCTGGACCGCGATGACAGGTGCGCTCTGTGAGTAGCTGAGTCTGTTCGTCGCAGGGGTCGCTGAAGTTGCAACTGGGCGTGTGATGATGTAACTGGAACCAGTTGCCTCAGGTGCGATGACTGTGTTCTCCTCAGCGAGGAAGATCTCCCTCTGGTACTCAGTGGATGCATATGTTGCATTGAGCAGCAAGCCATCAGGATCATTACCAGCGATTCCTGTGATGAATGTAGCAGATGCTGGATTGTATGAGGAGGCTGAAACATCTGTGATCTTGAGATTGTTGTCAGCAGCGGCTTTCTCGAAATCTGTCTGAGCCTGTGCGTAGATTTCATCAGCTTTTGCCTGCAGGTATGTATTCATCGTCTCGCTGTCATTGAGAGAGATATATCTCTTGATGTCCGAGAGTGTGTCTGCGTTTGTCGTGTCAGCCGCTCTCGCATCGCTGTCAGCGCGGAAGATCATCCAGCCTGTATAACCCTGGACAGGAATGGAGATCTCTCCATTCTGCAGAGCGAATACAGCTGTAGCATCTTCATCGTTGATCAATGTGTTTTCCAGGTCGTTGGAGATGACAGTACCCATGCTGCCACCATTTTCCTTGTAGCTATCTGTTGAGGAAGCTGCAACAGCATCTTCGAATGTTGTCTCGCCGTTGTTGATTGATGCCACGAGCGTATTAGCTTCATCTTCTGTAGCGACTGTAATCACTGAGAGCTCTCTCTCCATGAATGGAGCAGGGTTGGACTCAGCATATGCTATAGCGTCTGCATCTGGATATGCATTGTAATCGAGAGTGATGTACTGGAAAGCCTTAGGTGAATTGTTGAGGCTCATCACGAAATCCTGCTCTGCGTTAGATGTCTTCACAGTAGCAAGATCTGAAAGTACAACCTGTGCAGGAAGAGCTGCCTTCAGCTGGTCGCGTACGGCATCGCGCTCAACTTGCGCAGTCTCGTTGTATGCGTTGATATCGAAATTGCCATTCTCATCGCGCCAGTTGCCGCTGTTGACTACAGCCTGTCCCAGCATCTTGTCGGAAATCATGATTCCTGCTTCATCTGCCATCTGGGAGAGTGCTGTGTTCATGACAGCCTGTGAGTAAGCTGCCTGGTAAATCTGCATCACGTTCTGATTGTTCATCTGATACATGTTTGCGAGATTGATAAGCACATTATAGAAATAATTATCGTAAGCATACTCGAGAGTGATATCCTCTCCGTTGTAGCTGCCGAATGTAATCTTCGGTGTGTTGGAAGTACTGAAGACAGTGACAGGCAGAATGAATGTCACGGAGATGAGAATGAGTACAATCACTCCGATAATCCAACCAATGGATTTCTTGCCATGTTTCTTGTCTTTCTTGCTGTTTTTCCCCTTTTCTGGGATTACTGCACCATTTGCGTTATTGTCCGAAGGCATCCTGAAAACCTCTTTCAATGTATTTTTAAAGCTGTCTGCAAAGAAACAGCTGAAAAGAAAATTACCATCGATGGTGTATATCTGTCAATGAAAAGGACTGTCAGCCGACGCCGAGGTCCGTATTCTCTATGAGTATTTCCGCTTTTTCTGATTTAGCGATAATCGGGGCTAGCTTATCGATGAAAAGCTTTGCCAGCGCGTCATTCCGTTTCTCTTTTGATGTGTTTGGACAGAAAAGATTGACGGAGTAGTAGGTGAAGTAGCGTTCAGCGATCTCAACTGATTCCATTATGTCTTTCTCACTCTGTCCTTCCATGCCGACAAGAAGACATACTCCTTCGAAATACGTTCGGATATCCTGAGGCGTCACATTCCTGCCAATGCCTTTGTTCCATCTGATTCTCAGATCCGGATTGAATGATTCAACACCTGTCCTGTAGTGCACGTTGCAGGAGAAGTTCCTGGAGAATGACTCGAGTTCCTTTCTGTATATCCAGTGGGCCTCGAACCAGAGGTCCTTTATACTCTTTTCTTTGACAGTCTCTTCGATGAGCGCGATGGTTCTATCATCGAACTCCACGGCAGAACCAGAGTTGATGATATCAAGAGTGGAGAATTTGCCAGTAACTTTATCAAGTATATCCTTGTTCACTGAGAACGGATCTTCAGAAACATCTTCCCAGTAGTCGCAGAATGTGCACTTCCTCCAGCGGCAGCCAGTGCCTTGCAAGAGGAGGAATTCTCGCTTTAGACCTGTTTCAATCGTACTGTATCTGACAAGAGAGCTCATAGGTACTTCCTTTTTATATATCCAACAGCGGCGTATGCAAGCGGCGTGCCAGCTATTGCTTCAATAAGCAGCTTGGCAAGATACTGCACAACTATCATCGAGAGAATATCCTCAGCCGGTGATGTGCCTGTGAACGCGATGAGTACGAAAAGCACAGAGTCCAGAAGATAGCCTATAGCTGAAGAGCCGATGGTTCTTATCCATAGATGTCTATCGTCTTTCTGCTTCTCTTTTATCCTCACAAGGACTTTTGCATTTGCAAGCTCGCCGACGAGGAAGGAAATGAGGGAGGCAAGCACGATGCGTGGAACATATGTATAGACCATCGTATAGGCTTTCTGCATCTCGCTCATGTACTCAGGGTAGGGAAGGATTGTGCCGATTGAAGTGAAAAAAACAAGCATGGCATTGCATATGAATGTAAGAATGATCACTTTTCTCGCTGTCCTGTAACCCCAGACTTCCGCTAAGACATCACCTAGCATATATGCGAATGGAAATGTGATTGTCCCCGCATCGAAGAGCGATAGCGGGCCGATTGATATGATTTTCACAGCCATCAGATTGGCAATCAGATAAAGCGTGACCAGAAAGGCTGTTATGACCACTAATGGCGTGAAGTCGCCTTTCCGGTTTTTTGAAGGGTTCTCCGGTACCTTATTCATAATGCAGGCAATATACCAAAATAAGGGTTATAGATGCAACAACTTGCGAGTGATACTATTTCCACTATGCGCAGAACACTCCAGGCTATAGTCTTTTTGCTCATGGTTATGCTGCCATTGGGAGCGGAGACGTTCTATTCAAGCATCATCAACGCTTCTTATCTCTCCGATTTTGCGATGAGCGTCTTTCCTGTCTCTTTCTGGGGAGAGTTTGGCATTGATGATCTGGGACTGTTCGAAGATCTGAACACAAAGGCGCTCGTACGCGTTGAGGCGGGTATGGATCAGCGTACGATCAGGCAGTGGCCAGTCAGCGGTGATATCATATACTCACCTGATGACCAGAGAAGATACTCTGTTGTCTTCTCAGAAGGTCTCGTTGGCTTCGAACAGGGCCTTGTCGACAATCCAGCTGATGGAAAGCCCGATTTCCTGACACTCAATTTCCTTATCGGTGTCAGATGGGAGCAGGCTTTTGCTTCATTGCATGATATCCAGAATGCTGACTGGGGTGGTGTCTTTGACGATACAGCTTACTTTCCGCTCAATACTGAGATCATAGGTATTCCAGAACTCAATGGGAACAAATACAGTCTTTCCAATTCAGTGACCATCGGGATTGAATTCAACAATAAAGATAATGACTACCTGATTCCGGAAGGCTATGACTTCTCGTTCGATTTCGTCATCGGTCCATGGTGGCTTCTGAATAGCCCTACAGTCTTCAACACTACAACTACGATAGATTACTGGAAACTGCTTTACAAAGCTTCATATACTCATACATTCTTCCAGCGTGACCAGGAAGATGCTGATATGAACCTCTATTCGCTCTATATGAACTTCGATCTCTCTTGCCAGCTCTTGTTCGGAGATGCAGTTCCCCAGCATGAGATGAGCGTCAGATTCAGAGATGAAGCAGTGCCTCCACGTCCGTTCATAACAGATGTAAGAGCTTCTCTTTCGCTGGTTGGTCCTGAGTTCATCTCAGTCGGAACTTATCCTATGATTACAGTGCTGATGGAGAACACGCTCTCGGCCGGCAGGTTGCTCAATAACAACGATTCTTCGCAATCTGTTGGCTTTTATGGAACAATCGGCGTTCGCTTGGATCTTTATATCATGAGGCTTTTCAGAGCTTTCGTAGGAATCTATTACGACTATCTGGCGCCTGAGGGCTATCAGAGCGGGATGGACTACGAAATCGGAGCATATTTCACTGCAGCTTTCTGATATCCTCGATTATCTCATCACGGAAAGCATCAGAACCGAAGCGAAGCGGAAGTACAGAGAAGTTCTCTTCAATCTGTTTTCTGAAAGCTTCGTCACTGGAGAATCTCATGATTATCTCAACTTGCTTCTCGATGCTGTTCTCGCACCAGCCTACAGGATTCTTGGCTATGAAGTCCTTGCAAGCGATGAATGGATACAACACTTCTGTCACGATGAATGGCCGACGCATGTAGATTGCCTCCATCACGCCATTTGCGCCAGCCTTTCCAATCTGGATGTCACAGGCTGCAAGATAATCAGGAACATTGTCAACAAAGCCACAGACGCGGAGATTGAAGTCTGGAAAACGTTTCTTGAACTCTCTGAATTTCTTCTCTGTGCTTCTGCTCTTTCCTCCTATTACCACAAATTGGCACTTCAGATTCTCTTCAGCTAGACGATAAAGCAGCTTCACAGAAGCAATTCCTTCGCCTCCCAGCGAGCAGAGAATCGTGAACTCATCATCCAGCCCGAGCTTCGCTCTTGCTTCTTTCTTTCCAAGTGGTTCATGTGACTCGAACTTGTACTGGATAGGGAAGGAACAGATGGAGATTGTATCTTCTCTCTGCCCTTTGAGGATTGCATTCTTCTTGCCAAGCTCAGAAGCTGTGTACATCCTGTCAAGCGAGTTGTTGACTCCTGTTTTAGGTGTATCGAAGACATCTGCAAGGTACTGGAATACAGGTATATCAAGGTTAAGCCTTTTTACAGTCTCCGGTATGATCTCTCCGCCTATGAAATTCGTGGAGACGATGAAATCTGGCTTTTCCTTCTCGTACCAAGCCATGAACGCCTTCTGGTACTTAGGCGTGCTTACAAGCCTTTTCATCAGAAAAGCATTGAGGCGCGAATCCGAACCTTTGGTAAGAGAAGGCTCAAGACGCGGGAAATGCAATAAGCATCTCCATGTATATTTGGCCAGTTTGTTCCAGAATGATGAACCGTAGACCGTAAATAGATTCTCGACTGTAGCTTCATGTCCACCGCGGATGAAGCTGTCTGCCAGAGCTTTTGCAGGAATATAATGGCCTTTTCCTGCATCTACATAGAGCATCGCACCCTTCATAGCTTAAGAATACTTATATGGAAGGTATCAGACAACAGACATTGACAGCTATCTGTCAAAGAATTTCCTCACGTCAGAGATAATCTGATTGCAGAAGAGATCAGAGCCGAATGTGATAGGAAGATTGTCGAACGCGTCCTGCACTTTCTCCCGCAGTGCTGCGCTATGCTGATACTCTTTAATGATTTCAACCTGCTTCCTGACATCATTCTCTCCCCATCCTACTGCATGGTGGTCCAGGAAATCGAGAGAAGCTCTGAATGCATAGAGTACCTCTGTAACAATGAATGGACGATGCATGTAGATAGCTTCCATTACAGCATTTGCGCCTGCTTTTCCCACTTGGATGTCACAGGCAGCAAGATAATCCTGCACGTTGTCAACAAAACCCCTTCTGTAAACAGGGAATGATGGATGCGAAGCGGAAAAACGCTCAAAAGCTTTTGCCGTCGATTTGCTCTGTCCCCCGATGACGACAACCTGGCAATCGATATCGGCCCTTGCCAGTTCGTACAGCAGTCGAGTGCTTCCTATTCCTTCACCGCCAAGTGAACAAAGAATAGTGAATTTATCTGGAAGAGAAAGCTGTTTCCTTGCCTCCGTTTTCGATGCGTTGCTATGATTCTCGAATTGCGTTCTCAGCGGGAACGGACAGATAGAGAGTGTCTCCTCGGGCTGTCCTTTTCTCATTGCGTTCTGCTTGCCAAGCTCTGTCGGGATGTACATTTTGTCGAGAGTAGGCGAGACACCGACAAGCGGGGTGTCAAAGACATCTGCGCAATATTGATAAACAGGAAGATTCAGGCCAAGGTTCCTGACAATACCGGGAAGGACTATCCCTCCGATGAAATTCGTAGAGACTATGAAATCTGGCTTGTTCTTCTCATACCAGGCTTGGAAGACCGAGATGTACTTTTTCCTGTCTCCCTGCATTCTGATAAGAAAAGCATTGAATCTTGAATCAGTAAGAGAGTGCACGAACGGCTCTAGCCGTGGATGATGGAGCAGGAAACGCCAGTCATATTTACAGAAAAACTCCCAGAACGGAGCATCCAGCACTTTGAAGAGATCCTCGACAATTGCCTCATGTCCAGTTTTCAGGAAGCTATCAGCAAGAGCCTTGGCAGGAATATAATGCCCTTTTCCCGCATTGACATAAAGCAT
>JADIMT010000006.1 GCA_017694595.1 Candidatus Ornithospirochaeta stercoripullorum
CAACAGTACTGCAAGAGATGGGAATGCAACGCCTTCTGCACCGATTTCCTTCTCTGCTCTTCCAAGAGAAAAACCATTTGAAAGGAATATGCACCCTACCCCGATTCCAGCAATAAAGCCAAAAAGCGCGGAGAGGGCATTCAGATCTCCTCCTGCCAGACGCAACACCATACGAAGCGGACAGCCCAGGAAGACGAGCGCACCAAGCATCACGATAAATCCGATGATGAATCTCAGGACAGGAGAGGAACCACCACGAGGCTTGAAATCCTTACCAATCACGCTCAGCACAAACGAGCCCAAAACTATACCTATGATTTCTGGCCTAAGATATTGCACAGTCGCCGTATTATGGAGATGAAGGGCACCTGCACCATCCCGAAGAAAGCAAGCAATGCAGAATCCCATGTTCCCGGGATTTCCGAACGCTGTAAGCACAACAGCAGCTAAACCAATCAGACCACCTGCAATGGCAGACTTCGCTTTATCTTTGTAATTCATATTATCCAAAATACCATTATATAATTCAAAACACAATGCTTTGATGGTACAATTAGGCCATGAAGCGCATCTATCTCGACAACGCAGCCACATCATTTCCAAAAGCACCGGGAGTTGCTGAAGCTGTGTCGGAGTACCTCCTGCATGGCTGCATCAACCTATACAGAACAGAAAGCAGACTGATTGAAGAGAATTTCGACATCCTCTATTCCTTACGTTCGATGCTTGCAAGGCTTTACAACTATCCGCATCCAGAGTGCATCGCGTTCACGAAGAATATAACGGAAGCTATGAACTGGATCATAAAAGGTCTGTTCTCTAAATCAGATCATCTGATTGTCTCATCAAACGAACACAATGCAGTGATGCGTCCTATCGTGGAATGCGGCATTGCATTCTCACGCATCCCATCAGATGCCACTGGTTACAATGATTACTCAAATCTGGAGAGCTTGATCAGGAAAGAGACGAAAGGAATCATCATAAACGCAGCTGGCAATGTCTCAGGGGCTGTCCAGGATCTGACTATTCCTGCAGGGATAGCGAGAAAGCATCACCTTCATTTCATAGTCGATACCGCACAAGCTTCCCCCTTTATCGACATCAACATGGAAGAGCTTGGCATCGCTGCGCTAGGCTTTACTGGACACAAAGGATTTCTCGGCCCAGATGGAACTGGTGGAATGCTCATAAAGAAATCCATCGCAGAGACGATACCTCCCTTGATTGCAGGCGGAACAGGAACGGAAAGCGATAGTGAGGATGTGCCACACACACTTCCCGAACGGCTCTCCGCTGGAACTGAGAATCTCTCAGGACTCACAGGACTTGAATGTGCTATGCGATATACATTGGAAAGAAAGGATGAACTCAAAGAGAGAGCATTGTATCTAACTGAAAGGCTAATGGAAGGAATAAGGCGGATCGATGGAGTGACGATAAAAGGCGCTGATGGAACGAGGCCGCGGACTTCTGTTGTCTCTATCACTTCCCCTTGTCTCGATATCGCAGAGATAGCATCGCTTTTGCTTAAACATGGGAACATAGAGACACGTGTTGGATTGCACTGTGCGCCATCGGCACACAAAAGCCTTGGAACATTCCCTACTGGCACGCTGCGCTTCTCCCCTGGACCTTTCACGACGGAGGATGAGATTGATACGACGATTGAGATCCTGAGTGATATTCTCAATCAAATCAAAGGATGAAATTTAGTATGAATAGATATTACAAAATATTCTGTGAGGAAATAAAGAAAGGAAGCTTAGAGAGACGGACAAACTTCACTACTGGAGCTGAAGCTATCTTCCGTAGTGGCAAGCTCATTGTCTCCTCAGATAACTCAGAAGATTTCTCTCAGCCATCCTTGGTTGAAACTGTGAAGACAGAGCCGCATCTCGTAATATTCGGTTCCGGGCATATAGGGAAAGCACTCTATGATCTGGCAGTATTGCAAAAGATGAGAATAACTGTCCTGGACGACAGGGATGAACTACTGACTGAAGATCGTTTTCCACTCGCAAAGCGCTTTGTCGCACCATTTCCAAGCCTGCTTTCAAAGAACTATGATTTCATACAGCCATATTTCGTAATCCTCACACATGGCCACAACTTCGATAACGATTGCCTGGAATACTCTCTCTCCCGGAACTTCTCTCATATCGGGATGATTGGATCTAAAGCAAAGAGCCAAAGAGCAATTGAGATGATGAGAAGCAAAGGTTATCCAGAGGAGAAGCTCAGTCAAGTTCATACGCCTATCGGACTTTCCATAAACGCGGAAACACCTGAAGAGATCGCAATCTCCATCATGGCGGAGATCATCTCAATCTACAGGAAAGAGAAAGATGCCGTGATAGTGGATCCGGACCTGCTTTTCATTATGGCAGAAGGGAAAGGCATCGCAATGCGCATTGTACAGAAAAGCGGCAGCGCACCCCGCTCTCTTGGCAGCATGATGCTCGTAAGAGATGGAAAGCTGTATGGGACAATCGGAGGTGGAGCGATTGAGAAAATCGCGATAGAAGAAGCGATGGAGATGGAACGCAACGGAGCGCGATGCAAGCTCATGCACTATGATTTGACAGCAAATGGAGATTTAGGCATGGTCTGCGGAGGCAAAGAAACAGTACTCTTCACATCCCTTGCCTAGCAAAGTCAATGAGACTGTCAAGCGATGAGAAATCAACCCAGCTTACAGCTTCCTCCGTTTCTAGTATTACAGTCTCAAGCGGCGTCCTTTTTTCAGGCTTTTCCTTCTCTGCGGCTTTTTTGACCATGGAGAACAACAGCTTATCCATAGAGGAGAGAGAATCCTTATCAAAAGCGCCTCGAGCATAGAAAAGCGGTATATTCTCCAGCTTCCCTTTAAGATTGCCTTTGTACAGGCTTTCTGTGTTCTCATCAGAATCAGGGGCTGCCCCGATAGCAAGAACTGCGATTCTCTTCCCCTGCAGCTCTGGATAATTCCGCTTGAGGAAATCAAGACCATTGATCTTACCGGCATAGACACCGCCTGCGAGAATAAGGACATCAAAGTCTTTTACAAGTTCTGGTGTCAGTCCATAATTCTCCACGACTTCCGCCTGTATGCTTCTGCCAAGCTGCAACGAATACTCTTTGGTAGCTCCATATTTCGATCTGAAAAGAACTGCTGTCTTGCTCATTATCCTTCCTTTTTTCATATAAATCCCTCCGGCTGCCTGAACACCCAGAGGGGAAGATCAGAATTTACAGCTCAGTTGACTGCAACACCATCATAATAGACTGTTGCGCCCTCTCTCGTGTAATGAGTAAAGAACTCATTCCAGATTCTCCATGACTCTGCAGGGAAATACGAATGAGCTGAATTAGCAACTTCTGTGAACTCTACAAGAGGAACACCGGAATCTGTAAGATACGACTTGGTCGTGAATCTTCCATCTTCGCTTGTGCGCTCTGTTGTCTCAGCACCAGCAAGACCATTTACGCCTGTCCAATATGCATCTGCCATAGCAACGCCATCTGCGTTCACTGCGCTGTCATACTGTCCATAGTAGAGACTGAGCGGCATGATTGTTCCGCCAAGGTCATCTGTAAGTCCTTCAGCAGCATAGCCAATAGGTGCGATAGCTGCGAAGATCTCTGGATGCACGCTGGCAAGAGCAAGTGTCATCGCACAGCCATTCGAGTGGCCTGTACCGTAAACTCTTGAATCATCGATGTTGTAGTTCTCTTTTGTCACATCAACAACATGAGCAAGGAATGAGACATCATCAGCACCTTCAGCATCGCCAAAGAGCGCAGGGACCATCCAGCTTGGTGCTGGAATATTGGCTGTATTCGCTTCTGGATTTGGATAGCCCTGAGCAAATACTGTGATAATGCCATTCTCTTCAGCGACATCGCACCATCTAGATTCCTCAGCAAGAGCATACATCGTAGCCGTGTATCCATGGAGGACAAGAACCATCGGTGCCGGAGTGGAAGGATCATATGACTCTGGAACATAAGTCATCCAGCGTCTGACAAGTCCATCTACAACCTCTTCTGAATAGATATAGCCTCTGCCATCAGCTCTTGTATCGAACTCCATGGCATATGCAAGGTGTCCTCCTTCAACTCCAAGTGGTCTTGTATGGATTGAGAGGAACTCTGTCCAGAGCACTGCTGGATCCGGGTTGTCCAAGCCTTCAGATCTCCATACAGCCCTCACTGTATCAGAAGAATCATAGGCAACAGAAGCTACATCATTCTGTGTCCAGCTGTCTGTGCTGTTCTTCTCTCTGTAGTACTCGTATACACCTTCATCATAGCTGTTGATGAACCATACAGGCATTGCAAGCGCGCTGTTGGGCAATGCGACTTCTTCCTTGCATCTCATGCCATCAGCTGGGAATGGGAAGCAGTACGAAGCAGCAAGCTTCTCGAGATAAGCGAGATCCGCACCGACCTGATCGATTGCGATGACACCGCAGAATGCTGACGATGAACCGGCTGCTACAGCCAAAGCCATTGCACCACCCTCTTCATAGCCAACGAGAGAAACACGTGACTTATCCATCGTAAATGGCAGCTCAAGAGTCTGGCTCTTGCTTCTCATCTGCGTGTAGACATCCTCAACAGCATCCACATCATCTCTCTTCTGAGGATCCCCTGTGACATTCCAGCCGCCTTCAGCAGGCTCTGCAAAGCCAAGGGCGAATCCATACTCATCAGCAGCACTCATCCATGTGCGGCCAAGATCGGAAAGAGCAAACTCTGCAGCTCCCGTTCCATCCGGAACGAGAATAATCACTCCAGGACGCCATGGATCGAGATCATCTGGCACATAGACGCTGTAGACAGCGCCATCGGCTTCCATATGCTCAGCAAAGCCTGGAACAGGTGGAAGATACGGAGAAGCAGGATCGAAAGAGAAGCCTTTCTCGCTTACTGGAACATCCTGGACAGTCTTCACATCAGCCATAGCTTTCGGCTCGGTAGCCATCAATGGGAGGGTCACAAAGAGCACGACAAGCAAGAGTAAAACAAATTTCTTCATAATACCTCCTGTTGATTATGAAAAAGAAAAAAACATGGAGCTCCAGAAAAACCTGAAGCCCCTTGAAATCAGAATTTACCAAGCCCCTTGAGAATCTTCTCACCTGTTATCGGCCAGGAACGTACCCAGACACCAGTTGCATCTGCAATAGCCATCGCGATAGCTGGAGCTGCGCCATTGCACGCAATCTCAGAGATAGACTTCGCTCCGAATGGACCGTATTGGTCATTGACATCTACAAGCTCGGCCTTGAACACCTCTGGAGCCTCCTCAATCATAGGAACACCATAATCTGTGAATGTGGTCGTCAGGCACTTGCCATCTTTATCGAGCACCATATCCTCATAGAGCGTATGCCCGATGCTCTTCATGGCAGCTCCGTACATCTGGCATAGTGCAAGCTCAGGATTGATCGGTGTTCCCGCATCCTGGACAGCAATGAACTTCCTTACTTTGATCTCTCCTGTCTTCACATTCACAGCCACTTCTGCAAAATGCGCACCATATGGCACAGCGAAGTTAGGCGTAGTGAACGAACCTGTTCCGATAAGCTGTCCTCTGCCATCGCCAGCTGTAGCATCATGCGAGAGCTGGAAGTATGAAAGCTTCTTGCCGCTCTTTGAGATGATGAAGCCAGGATACTCTACAGAAAGATCCTCCTCTTTCTCTCCCATCTGCAAGCTCGCTTCATGGAGCATCTTCTTCAGAAGGTCTTTAGCAGCATTGAGAGAAGCATTGCCAGAGAAATATGTACCAGAAGAGGCATATGCACCTGTATCGAACAGACACGAGTCTGTATCGCCAGAGACAACAGAGACAACAGATAGAGGTACTTTAAGGATTTCTGCCGCAATCTTTGCGCTGATAGTATCAAGACCGGTACCGAGGTCAGCTCCACCGCTGAGTACAAGGATTGTACCATCAGTGAGGAGCTTCACTTGTGCATTGGAATGGTCAAGCCCTGGCAATCCTGAACCTTGCTGAATCATGGCAAAGCCTTTGCCAATCTTCCATTCAGGATCATCTGAAACCGCCTTCTTGCCCCAGCCGATAAGCTCCGCACCACGCTCAAGCGCCTGTCTGAGTCCACAAGAACCGACAGGAACGACAGCGCCTTCCCTTCCCTCTCCAAGGCCTTTGAGGATTTCAAGCATGTAGCCTTCCTCAACGATGTTCTTCTCTGCAACCTTCAAAGGATCCAGACCAAGCTTCATAGCAAGCTCTCCCATTGCAGAGATGATTGCAAAGAAGCCTTTGGGCGCGCCATATCCCTGATAAGCTCCCGTTGGAGGGATGTTCGTGTAGTAGGTGATCAAGTCATAGTACATGTTATCCACACGGAAGAGAGGCAGTGTCTTCGATGAAGCGTTCATCGGAACTGTGAGACAGTGATTGCCATAAGGGCCAGTGTTAGCTCTTACATCCATGTAGATTGCTGTGATAGTCCCATCTTTCTTTCCGCCCATCTTCACTCTGATTCTCATAGGATGGCGAGTGGAATTTGCATAGAACTCTTCAGCTCTCGTATTGCGATAATAGATAGGCTTGCCCGTCTTCCACGATGCATAGCCGACAAGGTCCTCAACGAGTATATCCTGCTTCGAACCGTACCCGCCGCCTACCCGCTCCTTGATTACATGCACTTTATTCTCAGGAAGAGAGCAGACTTTCGCAACAATGCGTCTGACATGATAAGGAACCTGCGTGGATGCATTGATGACAAGCCTGCCACCTTCCACATGCGCGTAGCACACATGGGGTTCAAGAGGAGTGCACTGCACCTGCGATGTCTGGTAAGTCGCATCGACTATGGCATCCGATTCAGCAAATCCCTTCTCTATATCACCGATGCCGCCGTGTGCAGAAGCTGCGATATTCTTCTTTATATCCCCATGAAGCGGGAACTGATAGATGACTTTCTCTTCCCTTTCATCTGCATCCTTGTTGTATTCATCGAGATCGGCAGGAGCTCCAGAGGCATACTCCACCTTGCCGTTATGGACAAGAGGAGCGCCATCAGCCATCGCTTCTTCAACTGTGAAGACAGCATCAAGCGTTTCGTACTCGACTTTGATCAGCTCTGCAGCTTTCATTGCTGTTTCCATATCAACAGCTACAATAGCCGCAACTCTGTCTCCCACATGCCTTACCTTCTTATTGATCAGCACTCTGTCATAAGGTGATGGCTCAGGGAATCCCTGCCCCGCCTGCATATATGGGATATCGGGAGTGTTGAATGCGGTAAAGATCTCTTCGACACCCTCAATCTTCATCGCCTCTGACGTATCGATTGACTTCACGAACGCATGGGCAAACGGAGAGCGCAGCACGTGCATGGCATATGTGTGAGGAGGAACTTTATCCTCAACGAAAAGCCTGTCGCCTGCAACAAGCGCTTCGCCATCGATTTTTCCCGTAGGTTTGCCGATGTACATCAGATTCTCTCTGTATGAAGGTGCAGCATCTTCCTCTATGCTGCCTTTTGATCTCTTTTCCTTGACCATATCGACAGCCATGTAGTAATGCTCATAGCCCGCATCTCGAATGAAGATGCCAGAGAGCGCATTCTTTATATCCTCTTTAGTTGGATTGGGGTTATGCTCTAAAAGCCATGTAAGGGCAAGTGCTGCTTCCGGAGCGTTATAAGCACTCTGAACCACACCAGCTTTAACCATCGCTTCCTGGACATCATTGATTTTTCCAGCTGACGAAAGACACTCTGCAGTACGTATCTCCCTTCCATCCACTTGATAAAGCATCAAGAGATTTGAGTAGACCAGTTTGTCATCAAGGATGATTGTATCGGACCCAGCGAAACCCTCTCCGTCATCGCTGTCCCTGACAGTCGTATATCCTTCACGGTAGAGGACATCTCTCAGCCTTTCATCTTCTTTTCCTCTGAGTATTGCATTCTTTCCATTGATTCTCACTTTCGCATCCATACTCACTCCTCGAAGAGAACAGAGGCCAGATACCTCTTGTATTCAGCACTTCCTGTAAGATCTGATACATAATTGATATCCTTCCAGGAATCCTTTGAGCCATATGCAATGCCAGATGAAGAGACGGCATACGCATAGACACTTTCGGAAAGAGAACCAGTTACAGCAGCATGAGCATGGGAGGAACGGGCAATGCGCCTCACGCATCCTTTCCTGTCTGCTTCAATAGAAAACGAAAGCAGAAGCCCTTTGCATTCTTTCTTCTCAAAATATTCTGCAACGCTCTTCGTCTTCTCACCTTTATTGCACATCAATTTCACTTCGGCTTCTGCCGCAAGAAGAGCAGGAACAAGATAGCTATCTGTACGGCGGAGAGCGAAATTTCCGCCGATTGTAGCTCGGTTACGAATCTGCAATGAAGCGCAAAAAGCGGCCGCATCCCTGATGAACTGCGGAACGAGCTCGGATTCTCTTATCTCTTCCAATGTCGTCATAGCACCAATTTCCACCCGGCCAGATTTCTCTGTTATACCGGAAAGAGAAAGGTTTGAGATATCGATGAGAACATCCACATCGCGTTCATCGCTGCCAAGGCGCAGAATCTCTGTGCCACCTGCAAGATATAATGAATTCTCATGATCATGGCGGAGCTTTACAGCTTCTTCCGCTGATAATGGATGATAAATTGTCATTCAGCCTCCTCTTTTATAATTCCAGGCTCGGCACCTCGTTCAATCTCTGATAGGAAGAATGTGAGCATCCTGCGCGTTGTATTCCTTCTGTATTCAGGCATCGCATGAGGGGAAATAGCATTATTCCATGCTTCAAGGAAATCATCGAGAAGCAATGGTATATCTTCAATCTTGCACCCTTTGAGAATATCTTCAGCTTCATGTGAGCGGATTACTTTAGGACCTGCTGCACCTGAAGAGGCTCTGAAATCCTCAATCACGCCATCCTTTACCTCAGCGGCAGCAGAGAGAGAAAGCTTAGAGATCGCATTTGCTTTTCTCATTCCTATCTTTCTGTAGAAAAGATATGTGAAATCATGGTGAGGAATGATGATACTCTTTATGATTTCATCATCAGCCAGCGCTGTCTTCTTGGAACCAAGAATGAAATCATCGAGTTTCATGCGCCGCTCTCCATTTATTGAAAGCAGTACAACTTCAGCATCAAGGAGAATCAAAGGCTGAGGCAAATCTCCTTTCGGAGAAGCATTCCCGATATTTCCTCCGATAGTAGCTGTATTGCGGAGCGCAATCGCACCCATACCAGCAGCAGCTTGCCTGATATGCCATGGAACGAGAGAAGAGGATGCAATCTCAGCAGGAGTGGTCAACGCGCCAATCTCCACGAAACCTTCTGCGAGAAGCTTGATGCCTTTCAGCTCATCAAGTCCAGTTATGATCATCACAGGATATGGGAACTCTGGAGCCAGCCCGATACCACGCTTTCCCTGAACCATGATGTCAGAACCGCCAGCAAGCGGCTTTGCACCTGTCTCTGCTCTGAGATGAAGCGCTTCTGAAAGCGTCGAAGGAATATATGTCATGCCCATAAGTCACCTCCCCTTTCAGATGCAAGCCTGATGCTCTCTACAATCAGATCATAGCCTGTACATCTGCAGATGTTCCCACTGATGCCTTTCCTGATTTCCATCTCTGTGGGATGAGGGTTGGAAGAGAGAAGCGCATATGCTGCCATAACCATGCCAGGGATGCAGAATCCACACTGGACTGCACCGCCATCTGCAAATGCATCAATGAGGCACTTCCCCTTCTCTGTATCCCTGATACCTTCTATTGTGTATATCTTCGAGCCATTGACAGCGCCGACAGGGATTATGCAGCTTGTAACGAGCTTGCCATCCTTGATCACAGAGCAAGCACCACATTCACCTTCACCGCATCCCTCTTTGGCTCCTGTAAGCCCCAAATCCTCTCTCAGAACATCTATAAGCCGAGTCAAAGGATTGCCACTGAACTCAACTTTCCTGTCATTAACGTAGAATACGATTTCACTGAGCATTTTTCAGCGCCTCCTCAATATCCTCTGGTGGCATCGGTATTTTGTGAATCTCTATGCCCAATGCCCTCTCAACAGCATCGATGTATGCTGCATCAGCTCCATTGAAAACCAGCTCACCCATGCCTTTGGCTCCGAAAGGCCCCCATTCGTATGGGTTGTCAACAAGGAACCATTCCTGCTTAGGGAACTCCATGCTGGTCGGAATTACGTAATCAGACATGCTTGACTGCTTGAAATGGCCTTTTCTGTTTTCCATCTTCTCCATGCTAGCATAGCCAAGTGACTGAACGATACCGCCATTTACCTGGCCATGGACAATCAGCTCATCGATGGCTTTTCCGATATCATGGCTGGACCAGATTCCCTTCACATTGACTTCATGCGTGAGCTTGTCGACTTCGACTTCGACACAAGCGCAACCCCAGCCATAGCCAAGATAAGCATCTCCGCGGAATGTGTTCTGGTCCCAGGGATGTCCCTCAGGATGCTCATACTCCTTCTCTACTGAGAAATCACCTTCAGCCCAACGTTCCTTCATCTCCAGTGCACAGCGTTCAACGAGACGGCCTACAATCATTGTAGAGCGTGAAGCCGCTGTAGGTCCCGAATCAGGGACTTTCGATGTATCAGGATTATCATAGTCGACATCATCAACCGGGATTTCAAGCACTGAAGCGGCAATCTTTCTTGCGGCTGTCTGGAAGCCCTGCCCCATCTCTGTAGAGCCAACTTCAATCCTGACACGCTCTCCTGTCTTCACAAGACGTGCATGCGCTTTGATAATCGACTGCTCACCATTGCCCGTGAAAGCTCCTCCATGGTTATAGAAGGAAATACCAATGCCTTTTCCGCAACCAGGCGCATATTCCTTTGCTTTCCTGAAGTAATCAGAAGCATCGACAACCTGCTTCATCATCTCCGGCAGAACGACCTTCTCAACAATATGCCCATTCGTGATCGTCTCGCCACCCTGCTTGATGAAGTATCTCGATTTATACTCAGCTGGATCATAGCCGAATTTCTTTGCGATATGCTCCAAATGAGTCTCAATAGCATATAGAGTCTGAGGAGCGCCAAAACCTCTGAAAGCATCGGATGGGAATGTATTTGTAGCGATACCAATGCCCTTAACATGCGTATTAGGTATGTCATAGACACCATTGGCATGGAATACACCGCGCTGCAGCACAACAAACGAGCCTGAAAGATATGGGCCGCAATTGTAAATCACAAGGCCATCTATTCCAAGAATATTGCCATCTTTATCAAGCGCTGTCTTGAAAGTCGTCTTGGATGGATGCCTCTTGACGGAATAGAGCATATCCTCTTCTCTGTCGAAAATCAGTTTGATAGGTTTCTTGATCTTATGTTCCGCAACAAGAAGCGGGCCGCAAAGAACATCAGGGAAATGTTCCTTTCCACCAAAGGCACCGCCCGTCGTCGTCTGTTTTACAACGATATCCTCACTCTTCAAGCCCAACAATCCAGCTACCGCTTTAGTAATGTAGAACGGACACTGGCAGGAAGCGTAGAATGTATATCTTCCATCCTCTATCGTTACGATAGCGCCATTGGTTTCCAGATGGACATGTTCCTGGAAGCCTGTCTCAATAGTCTCCTCGAAGATAGAATCAGCCTCTCGGAAGACCTCATCCATAGGCTTTCCCTTCTCTACGAACAGCTGACAGAGAACATTATCTTCTCCAATGATAGGACCACCTTTGACAGCAAGTGCCTCATCGATTGTTATTGCACTCTCCTGCTCTGTGTATTTGATATCAATGTGATCTTTCAGATACTTGAGCACGTTGCGATCAGGACCGACAAGGAGACCGATTGTCTCGCCTACATATTTCACATCATTTTCGGCAAAGCACCTCCAGTCCTTGGCAATCATCCAGAGCTCGTTCTTGCCATCTTCAGGAATATCTTTGTAGGTAATGAACCAATAACCCTCCGGAAGTTGCGGAAGATCTATGGAATCAATAGTAGCACGAGGCACAGTGGAACGTACCATATATGCATATTGCATATCAGGGAAAGCATAGTCAGAAACGTACTTAGCTTCTCCTCTGGCCTTCTGAACTGCATCAACTCTGACAATTCTGTCATCTATAGCTGTCTGAGGCATCTTTCCTCCATTTCCATTATGCTTTTCTTTGCATATTGGTTAATTATCATGGAAAATATTTTCCTTTAGCTCAGTATAGCCTAATTTCCTTTCGTGTGTTGAAACATTTTGCAACATAAAAAAGACATTTTGAGCCCATTTTTATCCTATTATTCTGTAAGCATTTATTTTCTACATATTTTCCATATTATGTCAAAAATAAGCTATTTTTTTCTAAAAACGTACCAGTGATATCTATCGAGGGAACATGGATATCATCATCAAAAAAAACATTTACACTTTCCAAGACATAACATCCAGTCAACTGGCAAACCGTAGAAAATCCTCAGCAGAAATTCAGTCCCGACTCAAATATATTATGGATGCAGTTTCCCAGCAATCAAGAAGAATCAATTTCAAATTCCTGATACTCTCCATCTCAATTATTTCATTGCCTCATACGCTATCAGCGTTATTAAGTCTTAAGTGCCTACACATATATCTAATTTGTCTCACGAGTCTCAGAGATTCAGGAACTTTTGAGATCAAAT